>CANJVS010000001.1 GCA_947477755.1 Verrucomicrobiaceae bacterium
GCCTATCTCGGAGAGAAAGCGGCGGATGCAAAATCCGGCAAACCATTCTTTCTCTATCTGCCCCTGACCGCGCCGCATACGCCCATCCTGCCGAATCCCGAATGGCGCGGCAAAAGCGGACTCAATCAATATGGCGACTTTGTCATGGAAACCGACGCCAATATCGGCCGTGTCCTGAAGGCGCTCGATGACCATGGCCTAACCGAAAATACCGTCGTCATCATGACCAGTGACAACGGATGCTCACCCAGTGCCGATTATCCGGCCCTGCTCGCCAAGGGTCACAATCCCAGCGGCAAGTACCGCGGTCACAAGGCCGACATCTACGAAGGCGGCCACCGTGTGCCATTTCTCGTGCGCTGGCCAGCCAGGGTCAAAGCAGGCCAGACATCCGCGCAACTCACCTGCCTTGCCGATTTCACCGCCACCGCCGCCGAGATTGTGGGCGCCAAACTGCCTGATAACGCTGCTGAAGACAGTTTCAGCTTCCTGCCCGCCCTGCTCGGTCAGACGGACAAGGCAATGCGTCAAAGCCTGGTTCATCACAGCATCGGCGGATTCTTCGCCATCCGCGAAGGCAAGTGGAAGCTCGCCCTCTGCCCCGGCAGCGGCGGATGGAGCGAACCGCGCCCCGGAAAAGAGCCGGCCGGTTCACCACCGGTGCAGCTTTTCGATCTCGACGCCGATCTCGGAGAGACCAAAAACGCGCAGGCCGATCATCCCGAGATCGTTACCAGCCTAACCAAGAAGCTGGAAACAATCATCGCCAATGGCCGCAGCACGCCGGGTGAGAATCAAGCCAATGCCGTGCCGATTGATCTCTGGAAGAAGGGTGCCAAATCGAAGGCGAAGGCCAAGGCGAAGAAGAAGTGAGCCTGCTTACTTTTCCAAACAAGCCACCGCCATCGCTGCAATGCCTTCTTCTCTTCCAACGAATCCCATTCGCTCATTGGTGGTGGCTTTGATGCCGACCTGATCGGGTTGGATGCCGAGGGCGGAGCCGATCTTCTCCTTCATCAGGGGCGCGTGCTTCATCACGCGCGGGGCTTCAGCGATGAGTGTGGAGTCCACATTCTGGATCAGGTATCCTTTTTCAGCGGCGAGTGCGGCGCACTTTTCGAGAATGCGCAGGCTACAGATGCCTTCAATACTCGCATCATTCGGCGGGAAGTAATAACCGATGTCTGGCAGGCCCATGGCACCGAGCAGGGCATCGGCGATGGCATGGCAGAGCACGTCGGCATCGGAATGTCCCTGAAGTCCCCGGGTATGGGCGATCTCCACGCCGCCCAGAATCAGGGGGCGGCCGTCTTCAAAGGGATGAACGTCATAACCAATGCCAACGCGTGTCATGTCGTCATGTAGAGTGCGCTGCGAAATTTGCCACCGCGAACTCGAGTTTACCTGCCGCTGCCAAGCGTCCGCATCTGGGCACGGTACTCGCGCGGTGTGCTGCCGACCACTTCGCGGAACCGGCGGTTGAAGTTGGCCAGGTTCCGGTAACCGCAGTCGAGGGCGATGTCGGTGATGTTTTGCTGGTCTTCACCGATCATACGGCAGGCACGGCCGATGCGGACTTCATTGATGTATTCGGGCACCGTTTTCCCGGTGCGTGAGCGGAAAAAGCGGCTGAAGGCACCCTCGCTCAAATGCGCCAGCTTGGCGAGTTGGGCTCGGTCGATGTCGTCCATCAGGTGCTGGTTGATATGGTCGCAGACGCGTTGCATCCGGTCCTGATCTCCGGCATGCAGGGTTGGCTCGTAGCTTGCACTGGCCAGGGGACGAAGATCTTTGGAGCGCGACAGAACATCCAGAATAGCGAGCAACTCGACCACGCGGGTCAGCCCGTCGACCTCTGCAAGACGTCGCATCCGCTGGCTGATGTCGGTGCGTGCGGCTCCCCGCACTTCCAGGCCGCGCGCCGAGCGCCGCAGCATGCGCTGCACGGCCTCCATCTCCGGCAGTTGCAGGAAATCCTTACCGAGGAAACCATCAGTGAAACGCACGATCACCGCATCCACCGAGGCACCGACGCCCTCGTCCTGATGCCAGACATGCGGAAGGTTGGAGCCCAGCAAAACAAGATCGCCATCCGTCAGCGGTGAGATGTTGTCACCCACGACGCGGTGCCCGCGGCTGCGGACTGCCAGAGTCATCTGATACTCAGGATGGAAATGCCAGCGCGTTCCATAGTCCGGGCCATGCACGACCTCGCAGTGGAAGGATTCCCAGTCACGCCGGGGCACTTTTTCAAAGACAGGTTTCATAAACTGCTATTAAACCGCAAACAGCGTCCGGAACACAAAGGAAAACACTATTTTAGCGGCTCAGGTCACCCTGGCAAATCACACGAAACCCGGCGCGGTGCAGCACATTGGCAGCGATCTCGATATCGTCACAATGCAGGGCCAGCAGCGGATGTATTCCGGGGCGGACAAGCAGGGGATAACAGAATTCGATATTGAGCTCTGCGGCCAGCAGTGTGGAAAGACACTCGGTGAGACGGCGACCGGATTCGCTCAATTCCACGACTACGATGGGGCAGTCCGTGTATGGAATGCCTTTCTCGATAAAGAGCATCGCCGCACCGTCCGGATCACTCAGGATGAGGCGCACGAGCGTCATTTCCGTGGTGTCCTGCATGGACAGACCGAGCACTTCGATGAAGTGGTCATGCAGCAGTTTGGTCAGCGCCATGAGCGAGCCGACACGGTTCTGGAGAAAGACTGAGAGCTGGCGGATGGCGGTGCCGTCCGGTGTCTTGGTGGGTGTTTCTTGAAGGGCGGAGTTCTCCATGGAGTGCGGTGTGTTCTTTCCCTGTCAGTGAGGATGAAATGGAATTAACCCCCGGGACCGGTGGCGGAGCGTGACTCGTCAAACAAGGTCACGCGAAGGGGGATGCGGGCCACCACGGTGTCCTTGGAGGCCACCACCCAGGTGAAAAGACCGGCGCGCTCAAAGCGGATGCGCTGAAGATTGAGCACGATGTTGCGCGTAACAAAAGGGATGAAATTACCAGGAAAAGAAACCTCGATGGCCGGTTCCAGGGGCAGTGCCGGCATGATGTCCTTCCCTGCGGAATCGATGCAACGGACGGTGAACTGGTAGCGGCCCGCGTCGGCAGGCTCAAAGATCATCCGCATCACCATCGCGCAGGCCGGATGCACCACGGGGAACTCGCGTGAGCATAGCGTGTCAAAGGCACCCAGAATGCAGAGTTTCCCGTTATAGTCCGAGGCGGAGTCACAAAGTGTGGCGACTTGAATGGTCATGATTATCTCCTGAAGAGTTTCCGGAAAAAGCCGCCAAAGGTCCGCTGTTCCGGTTGCTGTGGTCTGGGTGGGGGAGGAAAATTGGCGCGCTGTATCTCCTCCGGCAGGTTTTCGGATGGATTGTTAGTCTCGGAATCTTCGAGCGAGAGCGCCTGCGGTACATCCTTCATGGCGGCTACCAGCGGATCGTCGGCAGGTGCGCCTTCGTAGTATTTGGTGAAGACCTCGTTCACGATCGGTGCGGCAAGACCACCACCGCTGACTTTTTCACCCGGCCGACCCTCATAAATGACGGAAAAGGCCAGGACCGGTTGACTGGCGGGGAGGAAGCCAGTGAACCACGCGAGATTCTGCTCTTTGGCGATCCTCCACTGCGCCGTTCCCGTCTTGCCGGCGATCTGCGCCTGCTTGATCCCTGCCGCGTGACCGGTGCCGCCACTGCCGGAGACGACCGCCACCATGCCTTTGACGACTGAGTCGCGCGCGATGGGATTGAGATTCACCTGACGCCGCACCCTTGGTTCATAGGCATCCACGATCACTTCGCCAATGGTTTGCACCTGTTTCACGAGCCTCGGTTGGTACATTTTGTTGCCGTCTCCCAGCGCCGACATGCATTGGCAGACCTGAAGGGGTGTCGCCAGCACGGCCCCTTGGCCGATGGCGATGTTGGCAAGTTCGCCACTTAGAATTTTGTGATCGGCGTTGGTGGGCACATTGCCCTTGCCCTCAGCTTTGAGCGGGATGCCTGTGCGTTCTCCGAATCCCATGCGCGAGGCCATGCTTGTCACATAATCCGCGCCGGTGGCCAGTGCGGCCTGATAGAACCAGGTGTTGCAGGAGCGCTTGATGGCGGTGACCACATTCATGTCTCCCTCATCGGTCTTCACGTTGTGATTGTGAAAGTAGCGGTCACCGATCAGCAGTGAGATGCCGCAGTAGAAAGAGGTGGTCGGCGTGACTCTGCCGCTTTCCAGCGCGCTGAGTGCCGTCACGATTTTGAAGGTCGAGGCCGGCGGATACTCACCGCGGAAGGCGCGCGCCAGCAGCGGCATTCTTGGGTCGCTGCTCAGTTCCTCCCAGCGTTTGCCGCGGATGCCGAAGACGAATTCATTGGGATTGAATGTCGGATTTGAGGCCAGTGCCAGGATATCGCCATTGCGCACATCCATGATCACCATGGCACCGCCGTTGCGTGCATTCTTTTTCAGCGCGTTCTCCGCATACTTCTGCAGATTGTAGTCCAGCGTTGTTACCACCGTGCGGCCAGGAGTTGGACGCCTCAGCACTTCGTCGGAGAGCAGTTTGCCATCGGCATCAAAGAGCAGATTGATCTCTCCGGGCGTGCCTTTTAAGACCGAGTCAAAGGTGATCTCCAGGCCATCACGGCCCTCGATCTCTTCAAACAGTGGATCGCCATCCACAATCGGCCCTTCAGGCAGGCGGCGTGTTTTTCCCGTGTAGCCAAGGACGTGACAGGCGGTGTCTTCCTTGGGGTAGTAGCGGATGTAGGCGGGTTGCAGCAGGAGCGAACCCTGATCCAGCAATGGGGCCAGTTTCTTTTGCTCCTCGAGTGAGAGCTCCACATTGATGCCTTCCTCGATGGAAAAAAGCAGCGGCAGCCAGCGCCGGTTTTGATAGTGGTTGATCAGCTTGTCATCCGGCAGTCCCCACGATTTGCCGAGAGTTTTATTGGCCAGTGCAATTTTGTCCTTGGCAAAGTTCAGGATCATTCCTGGAGTCGCCTTGTCCATGAAGGGGAAATTCAGCGCCAGGTAATGCACCACCCGGTTCTGGGCCAGGGCGACACCATTGCGATCCACGATTTGTCCGCGTGGTGCCGGGATACTCAGGCGCATGGTGCGCGCTTCCTTTTGCGTGCTCAGGGTCGCGGCCAAGTCCTTATTCTTCGTCTCTTTGACCGGTGCCGTGGTGTCGATCACGGGCTCTGCCTTCGGCGCATCCTGGGCAGAAGCCAGAACGCTTGCCAGGGAAATGAGAAGAAGGCTTCGCCAAAAGCGGTCAGACATGGTCGGATGAGATGGGGGAGTGCCCGGAGTGCGTCCAGGGGCAGCGCTCGTAAGATGATGGCGACGGCTTTCCCCGTCAAGACGCAGGTCAGACGATACTGACAATGTCGAGTCCTGCACAATGCTTCGCTGTCTGGGGCTGTTGCGTGCAGAACTCGAACTTCTGCTCCCGCAGCAAAGGCACACAATCAGGCAAAACTGGGCTGATTTATCAGTTCGCTAAAAAGGGGCACCCCAATGAGGATGAATCGTTGGCACGGAATCAGCGTGACCATTCAATCTCTTCCTCTTCTTCCGATCATGAGCAAAACCGACCCCTCCAAACCACTCGGCAAAAACATTCACCTTCTCCGCTGGGTTAAAAAAATGGCAGCACTCTGCAAGCCTGACCGCATTCACTGGGTCGATGGATCCAAGGCTGAATACGACCGTCTGTGTGACGAAATGGTGGAGTCAGGAACACTGACACGGCTGAATCAAAAACAGTGGCCTGGCTGCTTTTATTCGCGCTCCGATCCCAGTGATGTGGCGCGTGTCGAGGAGCGCACATTCATTTGCAGCAACTCCAAAGATGGTGCCGGCCCAACCAACAATTGGATGGAGCCTTTTGAGATGAAGCAGAAGCTGCGCGGCCTCTTCAACGGCTGCATGAAGGGTCGCACCATGTATGTGCTGGCCTTCAGCATGGGGCCCCTGAACTCGCCCATGTCGCAGATCGGCGTGCAACTCACCGACTCGCCTTATGTCGTGGTAAACATGCGCATCATGGCCCGCATCGGCAAAAAGGTGTTCCAGCTGATCGACACGACGAAAAAGCGCGTGGTGCCCTGCATGCACAGCGTTGGCGCGCCCCTGAGAAAAGGCCAAAAGGACGTGCCTTGGCCCTGCAACAAGGAGAAGTACATCGTGCACTTCCCCGAATCGCGCGAGATCTGGAGCTACGGTTCCGGTTATGGCGGCAATGCCCTGCTCGGGAAAAAATGCTTCGCACTACGCATCGCCTCGGCCATGGCGCGTGATGAAGGCTGGATGGCCGAGCACATGCTTATTCTTGGTGTGGAAGATCCGAAGGGACAGAAGACCTACGTTGCCGCCGCCTTCCCAAGCGCCTGTGGAAAAACCAATTTTGCCATGCTCATTCCACCGGAACATTTCGCCAAAAAGGGCTGGAAAGTCTGGACCGTCGGGGATGACATCGCCTGGATCAAACCCGGCGCGGATGGCCGTCTTCACGCGATCAATCCGGAGGCTGGCTTCTTCGGGGTGGCACCCGGCACGAGTGACAAGACGAACCCGAATGCGATGGCTTCCCTGCGGAAGAACACGATCTTTACCAACGTCGCCCTCACGTCTGATGGCGGTGTGTGGTGGGAAGGCATGACGGATGAACCGCCCGCCAAGGCGACCGACTGGCAGGGCAACCAATGGACTCCGGAAATTGCCAAGGAGAAGGGCACCAAAGCAGCGCATCCGAATTCCCGTTTCACCGCGCCCGCTTCGCAGTGCCCCACCGTCGATCCTGATTGGGAAAAACCTGAAGGTGTGCCCATCAGTGCCATCATCTTTGGCGGCCGCCGCGCGACGACGATGCCGCTCGTTTATCAGGCTTTCAACTGGAGTGGCGGCGTGTACTCGGGTGCCACAATGGGCAGTGAAATGACCGCGGCCGCCGCAGGGACAATTGGCAAAGTGCGCCGCGATCCGATGGCTATGCTGCCCTTCTGCGGTTACAACATGGGCGACTACTTCCGCCACTGGATTTCCATGCAGCGCACGCTGTCTGAGACGCCGCGTATCTTCCATGTGAACTGGTTCCGCAAAGATGCCGCAGGCAAGTTCCTCTGGCCCGGTTTCAGCGAAAACATGCGCGTGCTCAAATGGATCGTTGACCGCGCCAATGGTCACGGCATGTCAAAAGAAACACCCATTGGCTGGGTGCCGCATTACAAGGACATCGACTGGACTGGTCTCGACTTTCCTGAGGCGAGGTTTGATGAGTTGCAGCATTTTGACCGCAGCGCGTGGCGTCAGGAGATTCTCTCACATGAGGAGCTCTTCCTCGACCTGAAAAGTCATCTGCCGAAGGAATTGATCTATGAGCGTGAATTGCTGATCTGCCGGATGTAGAAAATGCCAATCCCACCTGGGTTCGCGATCAGACCCTCGGGGGGGATGTGATTCCCGCCGGGGGGGCATGACATTCGTATTCCCGTTAGGCGTGTTTAAAAGTTTTCTCGATGACATGACACACATCACTCTAGATTGATCTTGAGCGTTTTAGGCTCCGCGGAACGACCCTGTTCTAAGATTATGTTTCGGCCCTGCTGCGTTCTTCAAAGCATGTTTCGCACTTTTTTCGGAGCGGGCATCCCTCATTGTTACCGTTAAAAAATGCTGACAACCGTCAGACGAACGCGGATAACTGCCCGCAGGCAATGAAGAGACCATGAATGCAGCCGAGAACCCACCACCAGCCACTGAGCAGAGCAGACTGATGGAAGAAGTCAGTCTCCTCAAAAGCCAGATTCTTGCACTCCAAGAGAGCGAGAGTTTCTACTGCGGCATCGTGCAAACGGCAGAAGAAGGTATCTGGAGAATCAATGCAGCATCCCTGACCGAATACGTCAATCCCAAGATGGCGCAGATGATGGGTTACACGGCAGAGGAAATGATCGGGCACCCGATCGACGACTTTCTTGACGATGAAGGGCGCAGCATGCTGGCCAGCCTCATCGAACGCCGCAAGGGAGGGATCGCCGAGCAATTCAAATTTAAATATATACGCAAGGATGGCTCTGAATTATGGGCCTTCGTTTCGACCAATCCCATTACCAATGACAATGGCGTCTATGTTGGAGCGGTGGCACTGCCGACAGACATCACTGCGCACAAACGGGCTGAAGACGCCCTGAAGGCCTCGGCTGAATTTAGGGATCGTTTGATTCGCTCCATGCAGGATGGTTTTTCCGTGCTCGACGCGACCGGAGTTCAATTGGAGGTTAATCCGGCATTTTGCCGAATGACCGGCTTTTCCAAAGAAGAACTCGTCGGCAGATCCTCTCCATTTCCCTACTGGCCGCCGGAAGAGTATGAGAAAATCGGCGCGGCTTTCAGGGAAACTCTCAATGGTGACTTGGGTGATTTTGAATTGATATTCCTGCGCAAAAACGGGGAGCGCTTCCCGGTCATTGTCAGTCCGTCAGCGGTCAAGAACTCGAATGGCGAGCCGCTCAATTACCTCGCAACGGTGAAAGACATCACGGTGCGCAAGCAGGCGGAAAAGGCACTGCATGAAAGCGAGGAGCGCTACAAACTGTTGGCTGATCACACGGACGATCTCGTGGGCCTTCATGACACTGTGGGAAATAGCCTTTACTTAAGCCCATCCTATTACCGGAAGACTGGCTGGACGCCCGGAGATCTGCAGAGCAGTGACTGGCGGTCACGGATCCATCCTGACGATCATGAAACCATTGAACGCGCCCGCTCAGAGAATCTGGATGGCAGGGCAACCAAGATAGAGCATCGCAACCGTTGTAAGGACGGTTCCTGGCTCTGGTTTGAAACAAACTGCAAACCACTTTTCGACAGCAACGGTAAAGTCTGGCGCCTGCTCTTCTGGTCCCACGACATCACCAAACGCAAACAAACGGAGGCAGCTCTAAGAAAGAGTGAAGACCGCTACGCCCGGGCGCTGCTCGGGACCAGCGAGGGACTTTGGGATTGGGACCTGCTGACGGGCGAAACCTACTTGTCTCCGCGCTGGAAGGAGCTTCTCGGTTTCGCGGACAATGAATTGCCGGGAGATCTTGAAACCAGCTTCATTTCACGGATTCATCCCGACGATCTTGCCGCAGTCGAGATCGCGCGCCGGGGGCATCTGGAGCGCGGTGTGCCTTATGACGTCGAAATGCGGCTGCGCTGCAAGAACGGCGATTACCGCTGGTTTCGTGTCCGAGGGCAGGCGGAGCGAAATAAGGATGGAGAGCCTGTGCGCATGGCGGGAGCGCTGGCTGATATTACCGGGCACAAGAATGCCGAGGCGGCATTGCGGGAAAGTGAAGAAAAGTTCCGCTCCCTCTTCGAGAATGCAGGCGACGCTATTTTTCTGATGCGGGGCTCCCGATTTATTGACTGCAACGTCCGCACTTTGGAGATGTTTGGCTGCAAGTGGCGCAATCAGATCGTGGGACGTGAGCCACATGAATTTTCACCGCCATTTCAGCCAAATGGCCGGAACTCCAGCGAGCTTGCGATCGAAAAAATCAATGCTGCTCTAGCTGGCAAGCCTCAGTTCTTCGAGTGGACACACTCGAAGCTCGATGGCACGTCATTTCCTGCTGAAGTGAGCTTGAACATAGTGAAGTTGGGAGGCTCGGTACTGCTGCAGGCCATTGTTCGCGATATCACCGATCGCAAGCAGGCGCAGCAACTGCTGGCATGGGAAAAGGACGCCATGGAGCTGATCAGCAGTGATGCGTCTCTGCATGAAGTGATGGGCAAGTTGATGCTCGGCATGGAGAAGCAGATGCCTAGTGCCTTGTGCTCCGTCCTCTTACTCGACGAGGACGGAATCCACATGCGGAATGGCGCAGCTCCCAGCCTGCCGGAAGCTTTCAATCGCGCCATCGATGGCGCTCCCATTGGTCCGGTGGCGGGTTCATGTGGAACGGCGGCATTCACTCGGCGTCAGGTCATCGTGACGGATATCGACACCGATCCACTCTGGGCCGATTACCGCGAACTGGCTATGGGCCACGGTTTGCGCGCCTGCTGGTCCACCCCGATCAGCGGTCACGAGGGGAAGATTCTGGGTACCTTCGCCATCTACTATCGCGAGCCGCGCAGTCCCCTGCTGATGGAGTTGGAGCAGGTTGCGCGGGCGGTCCACGTCACTCGAATCGCTATCGAGAGGAAGCAGGCCGAGCAGGCTCTGCGAGAGAGAGAGACGCAGTTCCGAGCCATCTTTGAACAGGCCGCCGTGGGTGTGGCAATGATCGACAGCAATACAGGAAGGTTCCTCAAAGTGAACCAGCGGGCTTGTGAGATCGCCCGTCACACGCGGGAGCAGATGCTCAATGAGACATTCATGGATGTCACTCATCCGGACGACTTGCAGGCTGATCTGGACCTCATGGAGAAACTCAGGGTGGGCCTGATCTCGACCTTCACCATGGAGAAGCGTTACCTTCACCCGGATGGAGTGATCACCTGGATCAATCTCACGGTCTCGCCGATGTGGCAGCCGGGAGAAGTGCCGACCCGGCACATTGCCGTGGTGGAGGACATCACCCATCGAAAGCAGGCGGAACTGGAATTGGCCCACACTTCCGATCTGCTGCAGCGCACCGGTGCAGTGGCAAAAATTGGCGGATGGGAACTGGACTTGAAGACCGGTCAACTCTTCTGGTCACTGGAGACTTGCCGCCTTTTCGAGATCGATGTTCCTGTGGCCCCCGCTCTCGAAGAAGCCATTTCCTTCTATGCCCCGGAGGCGCGACCACGGATTCAATCGGCAGTGCATGCAGCGATTGATCAAGGCACGCCCTATGATTTGGAGTTACGCGCGATATCGGCCAAAGGGCGGTCTTTTTGGGCGCGTTCCCAAGGTGTCCCGGTGCTGGAAGGGAATAAGGTGGTCAAATTGATTGGCACCTTTCAGGACATCACTGAACGCAAGATTGCGGAGGCTAGCTACCGGCGGGAGCAGGAGTTCAATCAAACCCTGGCCAATCACACCTCCGCCATCATTCTGCTGCTGGATGCCCAAGGAAACATCGTGCACGTGAATGATGCCACGGTGAAGATCCTGGGCTATAGCCGGAAGGAACTGCTCGGACGCAAGCCCTGGGATGTTCTCGTGAGCAGAACGGAGATGCCCGGCGCGGACGTCAGAATGCAGCGGTTGCTCAATGGCAAATCCAATCCACCACGAGAGGTGACCCTGGTGGGCAAGAAAGGTGCGCAGCACACCGTCTCCATGTCCAGTGTTTCGACGCGCCTACCGGATGGCACGCTTGACCGCATCATCGTAACCGCAACCGACCTCACGGAGCGCAATCAGCTGCAAAGGGAGATCCTGAAAATCTCCGAGCAGGAGCAGGCGCGTATTGGCCACAATCTCCACGACGGCATCGGTCAGACCATGACTGGAGTTGCCAGTCTCATGGAGTCTTTGGAAAGTGAACTCAGCGGCACCCAGCGAGCCAGTGCGGGACGCATCCGGGAGATCCTTCAGGACGCGCTTCATGAAGTGCGTCGGATGTCTCATGGTTTGTCGCCGGCTTCCGTGAAAAATCGCGGTCTCGACGGTGCTCTGCAATTGCTCGCCGAGACCATCCGCCTCAATCACCGCACTGCCTGCACCTGTGAGGTGGACCCTTCAATCCAGATTGAGGACACGGAAAAGGAGTCGCATATTTTCCGCATTGCTCAGGAAGCTGCGAACAATGCCATTCGGCATGGTCACCCCAAAAAGGTCGCGATTTCACTCCGTCGTATTGGGGCTGACGAAGGCGTTTTGATGATCGAAAACGACGGGGTCGGGATCACCAAAAAGAACGGTAAAACCAGCAACGGGATCGGTCTGCAAGTCATGGACTACCGCGCCAACCTCATCGGGGGCACTCTGAAAATTGTGTCCAAACCACGCCACGGCGTCAGTGTGAGCTGCCGCTTCCCCTGCGCGAATGCGGTGGTGAAAAAGTCGGGAAAAGCCGGCTCCTGATTCCTGCACGGCACCCTGCCTGCCAGTCAGGCTTTGCGCTCGGTTGTCGTCGTTGATGAATCATCCCGGTTTGAGCCTGCAAGCAGCGTCACGATCAGGATGAAGAAACACATGACAACGGAGAAGAGGGGAAACTGCAAGGCCGCCGGCAGGCTGTAAACCAGGGCCAGAGCGGGAATCCAAACAAGCCAGTTCGTGACCAGCACGGTCGGGCAGGTGCGCGTCCAAAATTCCCGGTTGAGCGAGGCGCGCGTGCGCGACCAGGAAGCGCCGACTTCAATCCAGCGCAGCACGATGAGGTAGGTGGGCACGAACCACAGTGGACTGAAGACAAACTGATCTAGGGCAACTTTGGTGGTGAGTGTAGTGGCATCGCTGCCGTGGCCAAACAGAAATCCCTGAAAGCGGTAGAACAGGTCAATCTCCATGCCGCGATAACCCCAGAACAGCATCAGAAGCCCGAGTCGTTTCCAGCGCCCGTTTGCAGGCAATTTGCCCATCATTGCCTGAATACAAAAGGGCATCACTGCCGCAGCAAAGACGGTGGAAGTCAGCGAGAAAGCATAAGACCAGCGTATCTTGAACGCGCCGACAGCCTCCCACACTCCCGCCACTGCAGGCACTTGGTAGTAGCTCGTCACCAGAGCGATCACCAGAACGTTGAGCAGCAGGCAGGCCGTCCGGTTTTGTCGGAACACCACGGCGATCGTGGCGAAGATGCCGGGTGCTGGAGAAGGAGAAGCGGACATGAAGCGTGGTACTCCATGTTCTTGAATCAATGCGAGCACAAAGGGATTCTTAACTCACTCAAGAACTCTGCTGCCGCGCAGCCAGAAGCACGGCTTCAAAAGCCTCGGCCATTTTGGTGGTGCTGAACTCGCTGCGCACGCGTGCCATGCCATCAGTGATCAGGCTTTCTCGGAGCTGGTCATCGAGCAGGGTGCTCTCCAGCGCATCTGCCAGCGCTTTGACATCATCAGGCGCGCAGAGCACGCCACCCTGGCTGATCTCAATGAGTTCGGGGAAGGCTCCATGTCTGGGCTGCACCACGGGAACGCCGCTGGCGATGGCTTCGAGTATGTAAAGACCAAAGGCCTCGCCATACGTTGCGGGCACTGAAAAAACGGTCAGGTCCCGGAAGAATTTCACTTTGTCGCCAAAGCTCACATTCGGGTGCCACTCCACGCGCCGGTCATAGCCAGCCGCCTTGAGCTTGGCTTGCAGTCCGGCCAGATACTTCTCGTCACCTGACGTTTTGGCGCCGCCGATTTTGAGCTTCAGACGCGGCACGCTGCCGCGCTGGCAGAGTTCGATGAAGGCATCCACCAATGTGGTCAGGCCTTTGCCGTGAATCATGCGCGCGAAATAGCCGATGGTGGGCCAGTTGGGGTCCGGTTTGGCCGTGGAGAAGGGGGTGAGTTCAAGCCCGTTGTAGACGACCGAGATTTTTCCGGCGGGCAGACCGAGTCGCTCGCTCATGTTATCGGCGTAGAAGTGGCTGGCGGCGACGAAGTGCGTGACATGCTGGGCATTGGCGCGCATTTCGGCCCAGCATTGCTCCCGATATGGCTCCACCAACGTGTCGAGAAAGGAGTCCTCCCCCTGCAGCGAGGCCACCACCGGGATGCCAAGATCGCGCTCGATCACTGGGCAGAGTCCAATGAGCAGGCCGTTAGAAAGTGAGATGACATCCGGTTTTACTTCCGTCTTGATCCATTCGAGCACGCGCTGCCATTCGGCCCACTGATTTCCACGCTCGCCTTCCAGGGCGCCGAGCGCCATCCGGCCGAGATCCCGCGCACTGGTCATGCTCATGTAGCGCGCGGCGAAGCGCAGCAGGGCGGGACGATTCAACCAATCATGCACAAAGCGCGGCATGTGGCGCAGAAGTGGCATTTTTTGCTGGAGATAAAGGGAGATTCCGCCTGCCTGCACTGGAATCTCAGGATTGGTCACCTCACGGTCTGTGACCAGCGGCAGATAAAGCGGTGCCATTAGCGCATCATGACCACGCGAACGCAGTGCCCTGATCAGGGCATGGTCACGCAGGCAGCTGCCGCAGTGGAAGCTGCCCGTGCCGGGCGTCAGGTGAAGAATTCTCATGGGAGAGGACGAGGGGGACGACGAGTAACGCATCTCTTTCGCTCCGGCAAGCCGATGTGGGATGATCGGGCATTCAAGACCACCCGTGACGGGGCTGAACTCGCCGCCTTTTGATGGGTGGGATGAAGCCCATCTCACATCGGGACCACACCATCGCGGCGTTGCTCCTGAAAGGCACGCCCTATGGATGTCGTTCACGGCTTGTTCATGCGCTTCTTCCTTCTCCTGTTTCCAGTGGCTGCTTCGGCGGCGGTGGATTTTTCCGCCGACGTGTATCCCGTGCTTCAGCGGGCCTGCTTTGAGTGCCATGGTGCGGAGCATGGGAAAGGCGGGCAGCGTCTGCATTCACGTGAGGTTTTCGCCAAGGCCGATCATCAGGAAATCCTGCGCCGCGTGGCCCTGCCGCGCAGCGACAAGGAGGCGATGCCCAAACGCGGCGCTCTGCTCAGCATGCATGACATCCAAAACCTGAGCGAGTGGATCGCGGCGGGAGCCCGATGGCCTGAAAAGGTGCAATTGGCGGTGCATTGGTCCTATGTGCCGCCCGTGCGTCCCGCATTGCCCGATGTTAAAGACAGCTACTGGGCCAGGAATCCCGTGGATCGTTTCATTCTCGCACGTCTTGAGAAAGATGGACTGACACACTCGCCCGAAGCCGACCCTGCTGCGCAGTATCGGCGGTTGTCGCTGGATCTTACAGGTCTGCCGCCATCCATCGCTGACGTTGATGCCTTTGTGAAAGCTTACTCCATCGATCCTGACAAGGCTGTGTCCTTGGCTGCTGACAAACTGATGGCCTCACGCGAGTTCGGCGTGCGCTGGGCTCGGCCCTGGCTTGACCTGGCGCGCTATGCGGACTCACACGGCTTTCAGCGCGATGATTTGCGCGAGATTTGGGCCTTCCGCGATTGGGTGGTCGATGCGTTGAATGCGGACATGCCGTTTGACCAGTTCACCATCGAGCAGGTGGCTGGCGATCTCCTCCTGGAGAAGAGGATGAAGGATGAAGGTGGGAGAATGAAGGACAATCCCGGCTTCTTCGGCTCAGGCATTCATTCGGCATCTTTCGTCACTCAGACATCCAATGCCCTGCTCATCGCCACCGGTTTCCACCGTTGCACGCCGACCAATGTCGAGGCCGGTTCCGAGCCTGAAGAGACGCGCATCAATCAGGTCATCGATCGCGTGAACACCACGGGTGCCGTCTGGCTCGGCTCCACGCTTGAATGTGCGCAGTGCCATAACCACAAGTTTGATCCATTCACCCAGCGCGACTTCTACAGCCTGCTCGCCTATTTCAACAACACCGAGAAGGAGGCTGAGCGCACCAATCCGAAAACACCCGGCAGCATCCAGTTCAAAGGCGTGCCGCTCGTGCTGGAGGGCGGTGCCGCGGGGGACGTGAAGAAGCAGCAGGATCTCACACAGAAGGTCGCCGCTCTCGAGTTCAAGATCGGCGAGTCGGATGACAAGCGCGAAATCGTGCGCCTCAAGAAGCAGATGCAGGCTCTCCAAAAGCAGCTCGCCGCCATCCAGGTGCCAACCACCGAGATCATGCGTGAGCTACCCGAGCCGCGCATGAGCACCATCTTCAAGCGCGGTGTTTACACCGATCCGACTGATCCTGTAACCGCCGCCACGCCCGCCTTCTTTGAGCAAAAAGCCAGTGGCCCTCCAAACCGGCTGACACTTGCTAAATGGTTGGTTAGTCGCGGCAATCCCCTCGTCGCGCGTGTCACGGTGAATCGCTGGTGGGCGGAGCTGTTCGGGCGCGGCATTGTCAGCACCGTGGAGGACTTTGGCATCAAAGGCTCGCCACCGACGCACCCTGGACTGCTCGACTGGCTTGCGGTGGAGTTCGTGGAGCAGGGCTGGAGCATGAAGCATCTTTTGAAGCTGATCGTCACGTCACGCGCTTACCGGCAGAGTTCCATCATGACTGCCGAGACTGCGGGTACGCTGAGCGATCCTGAAAACACCCTTCTCTGGCGCGGTCCGCGCCAGCGTCTTGATGCCGAGGCGATCCGTGACAATGCACTCGCCATCTCCGGATTGATTAATCTCAAGCAAAGCGGCGCACCCATCCGCCCGCCGCAGCCGGATGGCCTGTGGGCCAAGGTCGGCGGGCAGCAATACAAATACGAGGTCAGCCCGGGTGCCGAACAGTATCGCCGCGGATTGTATGTCGTTCTCAAGCGCGGAGCGCCCTACCCGAGTTTTGTCAATTTCGATGCAAGTGCACGCATGGCCTGCGTGGTGAAGCGCAGCCGCTCAAACACACCCTTGCAGGCCCTGACACTGCTCAATGATCCCGTCTATGTCGAGGCTGCCCAGGCCTTTGCCAAACGAATCACCACCGAGTCTGCTGACGCGAGCGTCGATGGCCGCCTCCGTTATGCCGTGCGTCTCGCAGTCGCCCGTGAGCCGCGTGCGCAGGAGATGACCGTGCTGCGTCAGCTTCACGCCAGCCAGTCTTCCTTAAAAGATGAAGTCTCCGCCTGGAGCGCCATCGCAACCGCCATCCTGAATTTGGACGAGACGATCACCAAAGGGTGAGACCGGGTAGGAAAACTGGCAAACGGCTATGACAGTTCCGCAACGGCCGCATCGAGACTGGCGATGTCTTTGATGGAGATCACTTTGGCTCCCTTGTCGATCTTGCCAAAAAGACCGGCAAGGGTGGCATCGGGACCGAGTTCAATGAAAAGTTCGTGACCTTGCGCTCTGAGTTCCTGCATTGACTCAACCCAGCGGACGCTGCCGGTGACCTGCGCGGTCAGCGTGGCGCGGATATCTTCAGGAGTTTTGACGCTGCGCGCCTCAACGTTGCAGATGACCGGCAGGGTGGGCTCGCAGATGGTTGAGGAGGCAAGCACGGCGGCGAGCTTTTCCTGGGCACTCTTCATGAGTCGGCTGTGATAGGCTCCGGCGACGGGCAGCGGGATGGCGCGTTTGATGCCTTTATTCTTGGCATTGGCAGCAGCTGCCTCAATGCCTTCGACACTGCCGCTGAGCACAATTTGGCCGGGAGCATTGAGATTGGCGACATCGATCCCGCTTTCGGCGGCGAGTTCCCGGATGGCAGCTTCTTCCCCTCCGAGCATGGCGAGCATGGCTCCCTGCGTTTGCTGGCAGGCTTCCTCCATGAAACTGCCGCGCTTGAAGACGAGATTCAGTCCGGTGGCAAAATCAAATGACCCTGCTGCGGCGTGGGCGGTGAACTCACCGAGTGATAGACCGGCAGTGGCGGCAATCTGAAGGTTGGGCACGCGCGCTTTGAGCACTTCAAGAAGGGCAAGCCCGTGGGTGTACAAAGCAGGCTGGCAGCGGCTTGTTTTGGTGAGTTCCTCCATGGGCCCCTCAAACATGATCCGACTCAGTGAATAACCAAGTGTGGCGTCAGCCTGGTCGAGCATGGAGCGCACAGCCGGGTAGGCCTCGGCAAGATCTTTGCCCATGCCGACTTTTTGAGCACCCTGACCGGCGAAGAGGAGAACAACTGATTTGGACATGGGAGAATGAATTGGGGAGAGTGGTTGGTTGGAAGTGTCTGGATTTGGTAGAATCAGGTCAAAACGACATATCCGTTACTGAGCACCTGGCCATTAATGATGCAAGCCCAGCAAGCCGCGAATCTCCGGCACGGCGCGCAGGGCCGCTGCCGAGAGCAGTTCAGCGGCACGCGTCATAGCCTCGCTTAACGGCATTTCGGTTGGTTTGATGGCATAAGCCAGATCGAAGTGGGCTCGAAGGGCAGGGGAGTCTTCTATGGAGCCTGCGAAGGCAACGGTCTTCTTGCCAAGACTGCGCGCCATCATGGCCACGCCGACGGGGCCTTTGCCGTGGAGCGTTTGGGCGTCCAGCCGGCCTTCTCCCGTGATCACGAGATCTGCTTTGGCCATGCGCTGTTTCAGACCAGTTCGGTCAGCCACGAGATCAAACCCGCCGGTCAAGCGCGCTCCACAAAAAACCATGAGCCCGTAACCGAGCCCTCCAGCCGCGCCTGAGCCGGGCAGGTTGCGCGGATCGGTGCCGAGATCGCGCGCCACGATATCGGCCAGGTGAGTGAGTCGGCTCTCAAAGAAGGCGCTGTCGGTGACGCCTTTCTGTGGACCATAGACCCTCGTTGCACCTTTCGTGCCGAGCAGGGGATTGTCCACATCACAGGCAACAAGAATCTCAGGCATGGCATGAGCGGGTCGTTCAATTCGGCGGAGCCTGTGCAGATCATCCACCACTGCACGAATCGGTTTACCTGATTCATCGAGAAGTTGATATCCAAGCGCAGCAGCCATTCCTAGCCCTCCGTCGTTCGTGGCGCTGCCACCGATTCCGATGCAGATCCGCTGGGCACCACGCTGAATGGCATTTTGTATCATCAAGCCCGTGCCAAAGGTGCTGGCGACTTGAGGTTGCAGCGGTAAATCGTTCACCAAAATCAATCCACTTGCCGCACTCATCTCCATGACCGCTTCCGTCTGCCTTGCCATCCACCCATAGCTCGCGGTAATAGGGCGACTTTGTGCATCCAGTGTTTGGGTTTCCACCCATTCACCACCCAGAGCAGTGATCATTGCTTCCGTTGTACCTTCACCACCATCGGCGATAGGACACAGGTCGATCTCGATCCCGGCAATCTCCCTTGAAAGGACACGTTGTAAAATTTGCGCCACCTGAGTGGCGGTGAGTGAACCTTTGTATTTGTCGCTGGTGATGAGAATTCGCATTGTTAGAGGTTACCTTGCGCATCCCGAGCAGCAAGCACATGGGACTATCTACGACTTGCGCAAAAATTGGCAGCCATCCCTTTTAATCGACTCCACCTAATAAAGTAACTACAAAATACATTCGTAAGTATTTAATACATACGAAGTTACAAAATAAATACGTAACCACAAAATGCATACGTAAAAAATACTCCACTGACATCCAAGGCAACTGAACATCTTTATTGACAATTCGTGCCCTTTCTCAGAATATTGCCCTAGTTATTTTTAATTATAAAAAATAACATAACCCACACAAAAAATGAAAACTAACATCCCCACAAACCGCTCCCGCCGCTCAGGCTTCACCCTGATTGAAATTAGTTTGGTCATTGCCCTTCTCTTGGGCCTGATCGCAGTGGCCTTTATCGGCATTGGCAGCTACCGCAAAGGTTCTGACAAGGCAAAATGCAAGATGCAGCTTGCAGCCGTTCAGAAGGCCGTTCGCGGTCATGCAAACATGACGAATCTGCCTAACGCCGCCCCGCTTCCCTCAGCAGCTGTTTTTGGTGCTGGATTACTGATGGAAACCGAACCAGCTTGCCCAACCGCACCCACTGGAGGCTACACTTGGGCAGCAGTTGTGCCTGCTGTTGGAACTCCATATGGAGTTTGCAGTGACACCACCACTGGTTTCACGCACGTGCTGACCGTTGCAGAAACGGAAGGTTGGTAATTTTAAACTATCACATGGATAGATTTGACTGCTATAAAGTGAAATTGTGATCCCCATAGTTGACCCGACCACTCTGACGAAGGCAGATGCTTATAAACAAGCTAAGCTGATCTTCGCCACGAGTGGTCGGGCATCTCTCGACCCAAATTGGTTCGAGCTTCCTGAAAATCTTCAACATCAGTGGCATATTTGGTTTGATGGAGGCCATGAAGTGCACTCCGCAACCTATTCTCAGCGAGAAAACATTTGGCGCGAAGGCCCCAAGTTGACGCTTCCAGCCCTGACTACGGGTGAAAACGTCGATCAAGTTTTCCACTCCCTGTTGGACTCTGATTATTTCGACGAAAGGCCGAAGGCCATCGGAGTAGTTTATCATGTAGCCGATGAGTTCGCTCAAGCCGAACTAGCGGAATTCACTACAGGACTGAGTGTCGCTGAAGACATTCAGATGATGCGGTACAATCTGACCGACGAACCGGTTGAGTTTCTGGCTGACAAAAAGATTTCTGAGGAACTGACCACTTGGAGGTTGCTCTACATGCATGGAGCAATGGCGGGACAGGTTCGTTTTGTTGCTGTCAGTCTGTCACGGTACCGTGAGGCATTTTCAAAAAAACTACTCATTGCTGGTGAATCTCATCGCATTCCCGTCAGAATAGCGATCACGGCGGCTCCACTTGAGGCTTTGGCTGCAATGCCATTGATCGGATTACCTCAGGATGAGGGGTATTTACTGGTCATACCATACCTGAAATTCACGGTGGTCTTCGCAATGAACTCATCTGGGGAGCTGGTTAGCATGCGTAGTCTGCCCCACAAAGTTGAAATTCCGGTGCCTTCAGGCTTTGGCGATATCCTCTGGAATATGGCGATTCGAGCAGAGATCATGGGTGCCAATGAACCCCTTGTGGTTCTGGCGGCCAAGAGTTCACTCGAGCTGCAAGACATAACGCGCGAACTCTACACGTATTCAGCCAGACACCACCCACTTCGCCTGCATGGAATAGATTTGTCGGCTCACCCAGCGATGAAGGCAGTGACCCATCATCATTTGGAATTTTTAATTTATAGCACCAGCGAAATACAGCGCGCCCGCGAAGAAACTCCCGCCTTGGCCAACACAAAGACATTTTCCAATCTCTGGGATTGGATGGCTAAGCAAAGTTTTTTCAATATTGGCAAGTTAGATGACCAATACCCCACTCTGGCTGATTTGCGCCTCATGCATCTCTCGGTGTGGGTGAACCGATTGTTAGTATGTTCGCTATTTCTGGCTTTTGGCTATGGCGGTTATTCGATCTTCACCGCGATGAATCACCCTTCATGGGGGCTAACGCCTGATGAAATCAAAATTTCAGAGGAACGGAATGCTCAGCTTTTGCGTGAAAGTCAGGAGATCGCACGGACGAATTTACTGATGCAACCACGCTCAAGAGGTTGGGTTAACTTGGAGTTTTTATTCCAGCTCTTTCCTGAAGATTCAGGGGTAAGACTGGACGAATTCAATTATTCGATGGCGTCGGATGCGCCAACCAAGACAGCGATTAAGGGTGCTGTCGCAGCAAACGGGACCATCGGAGCCGTAATCGGCATGTCTCGAACCTGGAAGATTAAAGGCATGATCAAGTCCAAAGGTTTGGAATTACTGAGTAACCTAAATAGCCAGCGTGGATTGCGGGTGTTTTTTGAAAAGGTCGAAAAAGCGACAGGGGATTCCAGTTATCAACCGGATCCTTCCCGCTTACTCTCAATCACCCTGACGCAGGCGCGAAACTCTCGCTACAATGCCCAAACAACGGCTTCGGAAATCCTGCGTGATCCGGCCGTCACTTATCCGTTTACTTTCGAGGCAGTCATCACTCAAAACTTTCCGGACAAGGACCCTCTGGCTCTGCCCACCGAGAAACCGTTCTAGCGTATGAGCCTTTACACCCAGCCGATCATTCAACGCGGGCTTGTCAAGCCGGGCGTCGTGAATCTAGCGATCCTGATGCTGGCTCTGTATGGAATTAGCGAAATCGTCACCATTCGCGCCAAGAAAACCGAGTTGTATGAAAAACAACTGCTGAGAAATCAGGCAAACAAAAAACTTGAAGAAGCCAATCTGCCTAAGAGACCGACATTTGAAGATCAAAAGAAAATACTTCGGGCTGACCCAGGATTGACGTACACGAAAGTTCTGGACCGTCCGTTAACAAAATATAAAGAGATTGAACTGGACCGTAGTAGCCTTGTTTTTCCGATTGATCGCGGCAGCATTGGTCGAAATGTGAAATGCGATTTGGTTCGCGTGAAAAGCGTCTATACAGGTGGTTTAGGCCCTATGCAGGAAATATTGTTGCAGGTGGAGTCCCTTATGCCGCAATCGGTGTTGGAAGAAATGAAGATCTCGCGTAAACCCAGCTTGCTGATGAATCATCAGGAAACGCTCATGCTGGAGACCACACACACTTGCTGGAAGGCAGAGGAAGCAGTGCGATGAAATTGATCATTATAACAGCCTTCGCTGTGCTGATCACTATGATGGGCACTTTGAACGCACAATCCGCTTCAAAAGCAGCCAAGGTTGTCACTCCCCAGCGAAAAAACCTTTTTGTCGGCAATGATACTCCAGGACTGCTGCCGACCAATAAAATCACACCAACCGCAAGTGAGTTGGAAATTAGTGCCCAAAAGCTAAGTGGACGATTACGCAACCAGGACCCGTTCGATCTGGCTACTTTCCCGAGCGAGGACGCGATTCAACCGATTTTGGATGACGAACTGCCACGAGAAACGGTTCGCATTACTCTAAATCAGGCGTTGCAGACCTTGAAGATTAATGGAGTTAATCTGGTCGGGAAGGAGTTTCTCATTGGCGGCCGAAACGCTTTCGAGGGGGATGTGATTGAGTTATCCTTCAAGGGCGAACTATTTCAGGCCCAGGTAATGGAGGTCGGAGCCACGCAAATTGTCTTCCGTGATTTACAAAAAAATGAGACAGGTATACTCTCGCATAAAAGTGTGCCTAATCTTTCGATCGAACCGATGAAAAGCAAGGCTTCACCGTTGATAGATAGAATGACCCCAATGGAAACCAACACCTCCAGTAAAAAGTAATGAACAGAACAGCCGTCCAATTTTTCACTCTGATGACGGCCTGTGCCATGCCTGTTGCCGCACAACAAGTTGGCTTGGAATCAACACCGCCATCAGCAATAAAGCAAATTGTCGAAAGCGCATTGAATGAACCAGCACCCACAAAGACAGGGATGACTGGTTTGCCAGTCCTGGCTGAGGATGGTTACTGGATTGAGAAGGCACCCATCAATGAGGTGTTCCAATATCTAGCTCGATGCGCCTCTCTCCAGTATTTTCACAACAATGAACTCGACTTGCCTGAGTATGTGGTGACAGGGCATCTTAAGCTCGACAATCCCAGGCAACAAATGGAGGAGCTGGCTGTCGTTTATGGGCTTAATGTCTATCAACAAGATACAACCATATCACTTGTAACCGAGCAGCAACAATCTCGGTTGCCGGTCGAGGTTATGAGTTATCAGTTGAAATACTTGCGGGGAGCCTCACTCAATAGATCAATTAGCGCGTCATCCTCAGGAGCAAGTGGAGCGAAGCCCTCAGGGGGGGGCGGAGGTAGTGCCAGTGGTGGTGGTGGCAGCGCCTCAGGCGCGGGCTTAGCCGACTTCGAAAAACTTAAATCGATCATTAAACCGATGCTGACTCGTGAAGTCGGAATGATCGAGTTTGAGGAGAAAACTAACACGCTTCTCGTGACAGATAATAAAGTAAAGCTCGAGCGCGTCAGTAAACTGCTGCTTGAAATCGACAAGCCCAAACCGCAGATCATGATCAATGTTAGGGTTCTTAGGGTTAAAAGGGGGCAGGGGCGTTTAACTGGGGTGGATTGGACCGGCGCGTTGGGCGCTTCTGGAATCAGCGTCAGTGCTACACAGAGTTTGAATGCACTCTTTAATCTACCAAACTCTAGCAGTCTCTCCGTTAGCGGATCGCCTAATTCTCTGACCTCCGCAATCAAGAAGGAATATACGCCTGGAAGTGGTTTGATTTTCGATTCCGCCAAAGCACAGGTGATACTCCGCGCCTTAGAGTCGTCGAATCTGGTCAGTCAGGAAGCCTGCCCAACTATCATCACAGAAGATAATGAACAGGGTATCATCTCGATTGTGGATCGCTTCCCCATCCTGATAGCAACCGTGACCACCTCGGCCGGAGTACAAAATATTAGCGAACAGGTGCGGTATAAAATTGATGAGTCTGATGCAGATTCTACCCAGGCACCGGAAAAAAGCCGAGAGATTGGAGTCACTTTATCGGTTACACCGACGCTTCTGCCGGACGGTACGGTGCGTATGAAATTAAGACCTCGAGTGGCGAAAATAATAGAATTTGTTGCCGGGAAAAACAGCACCGGAAGCGTTGGAAATTCTTATCCACGCGTTAGCGAATCCACCGTGGAGGCAATTAGCCGCATTCCAAGCGGTCAGTCCCTCTTCTTGGGAGGATTTTATGATTACAACAATACGGGTGATCGCAATAAAGTGCCCATTTTAGGTGATCTGCCATTTATCAAAAAGTTGTTTGGCAACAATTCAAAGCAGATGGAACAGCTCAGTCTAGTGTTCGTCATCACGCCCAGCGTCTATGATGCCGGAGATATCGGAGACATCCAATCGATCAATGCGGACGTCGGGGAGTATTCACAAATGCCTCGCGATGATGGTGCCGCCAACCCACAATTACTCCCAGAAGCAGATTGGTTAAAAGCTGAGAGAGCCACACCATTCCAGCAAGCACCGGCGGACGCAACAGTGACAAACACGAAAAGTTCGGAACCCGGCTGGATTGGGCGTCTATTTTCGCGCAAGCCAAAAATGACCAATGTTCCGGTGGCGGAGTCTCCCAAAACCTATCCTGCCTTTTCGCAGGGAACCCGCAGTAAACGCTAGTCATAACATTTCAATGCCTTCGGAAACCATTACAGGCATTCTTTTCCCTCAAAAAGTTGTTACTTCTGACCATGAAGCTATTGTCGATGTCTTGAAAAGAATCGCCATCTGCTGTTCCGAGTATCTAGTGGAGGGTGGCTATCTGTTAAAAAATGAAACCGAGGGCTATCAAAGTGAGTATTTGAGTTATCTAAAAAAAGGTTCAGTGCCGGTGGATTTCATCGCCTTTCTGGCAGAGGCAAAAGTGAAGGATCACTCTCTGTCATTGGAATCGGAAGTATCAAAAATTCAACAAATACTCAATGAGCGATTAAGCGGATCCGTCTATTGCTGGGATTTTGGTCCAATGCCGGGGAAGCAATCATTGTTATACGAAACTCATCCTGAGGTGATGAGAATATGCGAGCGCTTAAGATGTACAGCGACGGATGCAGGCGATCCAGGAATCCTTCATATTGCTTCGATCAATCCGATTTCTGCCTTGGTTGCCAGCGCTTGGATTGCCCACGAAGTGACACAAAACTCGGTGCATGAGCAGCCTTTTGTATTCACCTTCATGGTTAGTTTTCCAGTTTGGACCATGCTTTTGCATCAACATTTTCTTGCATAATGAACCTGAATCTGGGCATCACCTTCAATGAGACGATCGAAAAGCAGGTGATCGCAAATCTACGTGCATTTTCATCTGAGGGGAAAACCCTTTCTGATGACAAACTCGTTAAAATTTCCTCTAAAGCTCGTATCCTCGGTGCAGTCGGGCATACAGCGGGACTGCCAGTTTTTCCGAATGTTCGTGAATTGGCAAATCCAGAGTTTGTTAGCCAATGTGATGCCACGGTTCTTTCGCGAGGAATGTTCGTTCCGTTGCGCCGTGGTAATAATCGAATCCTTTTAGCTGTAGCGGATCCATGGGACTACCGGGCAGACGATTATTGCTCTTTGAGTTATCCCAACGATGTCCAACTCAAGGTGGTGACAATGGCCTCGGAAATTTCCGCCATCATTGAGGGGGTTTCAAATTCATCCGGGCCAAGCCAGGCTACACTCGAGGCAGTTCAAGTGGATGAGTTTGCGGAAGATAATCTCGATTTCGATGTAACCTGCACCTATGAGGAGACAATCGCGCAACTTGTGGCGGGAATGGTTGCGGATGCCATCAAGCAGCGAGCATCGGACATCCACATAAAGACTGAGAAGAATAACTTTCAATACTGTTACAGAATTGATGGTGACCTGAGGCAGCGTGTGGAAATGCCGCTAAAACTAAAGGATCGTGTCGATGCCTTTTTGTTAAACATGATGAGTTTGTCTCCCGAGGAGCGCAGCAAGAGGCCTGGGATTTCTGGTCGTTTCACGGCTCTTTATTATGGGCGCTCCGTTGGTGTGCGTTACGAGAGGCATCGCACTTACCGGGGATATCACATCACCATGCGGTTGCTCGACAAAACGCATTTGGAGGCGCGCTTGGGAATGGGCACGCTAAAATTTGACAAGGAAACTCTGTTCCAATTGGAAGCGGCGATGGCTATCCCCTCCGGAATCATCGTGATGTCAGGTCCTACAGGAAGCGGTAAATCTACGACACTTAACGCGATGCTACGGGAATTGAATCATCCGGAAGACAACATTCTGACGCTTGAAAACCCGGTTGAAGATGAAATCCCCGGGGTCACTCATTGTGACTTGCGTGACTCCAGCGAGTTCAAGCCGATGATCAGCAGTTTCATGCGCTCAGACCCCAATGTCATTCTGATTGGAGAGGTCAGGGACCGGGAATCGGCAGAATTGGCCATTGAAGCTGCGATCACTGGACACAAGGTCCTAACCACCATTCATACACCACGAGCCTCGTTAGTGATCGAGAGATTTCAACAACTTGGAACCGAGCGCTGGAAAATTGCCCAAACATTGAAAGCGGCATGCGCGCAGCGTCTGGTGAAAGTGCTCTGTCATTCCTGTCGGGAAAGAACGGATGGTGTTTCCGAACATGACACCAGGCTTTTCCATCTTGATCCATCTTGGATCACCCGGCCGGTTTATGTTCACCGCGATGGTGGATGCCATGAGTGCAAGGGTACCGGTTATATTGGCCGTTCGGCAATTTTGGAGATTCTACCCATCAGCCCGAAGGTCGGAGACGAGTTGGCAAAGGGAGATATCACGCCGTATGAACTGGAGCAACGCGTGCGCCGTGACAACAATGTGCCATCCATGCGTGAAAGCGGCCTGAAATTGTTGGCTGAGGGCAAAACAGATTTGGAAGCTTTGCGCAAGCAGTTGGACATGACCTATGAATCGTAAATCATGAGCCTTTATCTAGTCACTCTGCGAAATATAGATTCCCCTTGGAAATCAGAAATCATCGAGATTGATGCACCAAGTCGAGAGCAGGCGGCAAGCAGTGCGTTTCGTCTGGGTTTCCGTGTAGTCTTGGTAAAATCAATTTCTGGAGAAATTAGAGAAGTTAAATCCAATAAAACAATACCCCGTAAAGAACTCATCAAAATGTTTCGCGGCCTTGCCTCAATGCACAAGGCCAATATCAGCACATCAGATGCTCTGATGTACTATGCTCAAGGACTGCCTGATTTGAATTTGTGCACGATTTTGAACAATATTCGAAATCGATTGGAGTCAGGTATTCCTGTCCATATCGCCTTTGCGAAAGAACAAAAATTTGACACAACCATCATCACTCTGATCGAGGCGGGTTCAGATGCCGGGCAACTTGGTCAGGCATTCAGTTCATTAGCGCGGCGAATTAAAATTGAGATGATATTTGCCGGCAAGTTGCGAAACGCCATTATGGTGCCCGCGATCGTCATTCTCTTCCAAATTGGACTCTTCATTTATTCTCAGGTCTTTGTGGTGTCACAGGTTGAAGGCACGCTCAAGAGCGTGAAAATGGATCCGGATTCGCTTTCCAAAGTTATTTTTGCTTTCAGTCATTTTGTTCAAGTTACGTGGCCTGTTTTTGTCATCGCACTCATTGCATTCATCGTAGGCCTGTTTCGATCGGCACTTCTGCGCAGCAGGCTGCTTCTTTTTGGCATGCGCCACTGGAACCTGCTGTTGAAGCTCGTCAGGGGAATGCGCCAGAGTGCTTATGTAGGCACCTTGCAGATGCTTTACGCCAATGGTGTTAATCTTGGCAAAGCTTCGGTTTTGGCTGCGCGCGTTGTCCAGGGAACACCCATGTATGAGGGCTTTATCAAAGCGTCTCACGATTACGAGTCGACTGGCGTGCCATTTGCCGAATGTCTCAAACGCCATGCAAACCTTGACCCGCAGGTGACCCACATGATTGGAATCGGTGAGCGTTCTGCGTCATTGCCGCAGCAACTTGAGTTGTTGAGAGACATCTATGAAGAGGACACGGACACTGTGATGGCCGACTTCACGCAAGTAATCAACTTTATTACCTTGGCTATAGCTGTGATGATGATAGGATTTGTCTTCGCTGGCTCAATGCTGCCAATCTTCCTGATGGGGCCACGAATGATGCAATCTGGAAAGACATGATAACTGACGACATTGTGCGCACTTATTTTCTTGGGAGATTCTTCTTCAGGATTATACTTATGCTCACTATAGGGAGTTACGCCGCCGATTCGACCAAACTGATGCCAAGACCTGTGCCGGGATTGGCTAAACCGTCGTCAACCAAGGAAATCTCGGGGGTGAAAATGACTGGTACCAAACCCCCAAGCGCTCAACAACCGGATCAAGCTCGTATTCTTTTTATTTATCGTCGTGATAAGCTGCCGGCCGAGTTGGCAAAAAAGGCGGTGCAACCAAGCACTTCTGTTACGGTTCCAAGTACTACAGCCACACCGTCTGAACCGGTCATGAGCCAGAACCGCATCAAGATCATCCCAAAGGCAGAGCTGTCTGAAATTTTAAAAGCAAAACCACTAAAGCCCTAAAACCACTAAAGCCCTAATTGCTGATTTATTATGCTTTTAGCGAATTCTCAAAAAAAACTGCAATACGGCTTCAGTCTGATCGAGGTCTCCCTGGTCATCGGGCTGATTATCACGCTTTCTGCATTTGTTGGCATCAGCGTCAGCGCCGTACAAAACTGGCAGCTAGGTAAAAATGCCGCGCTTTCCTTGCAGGCCGTCTACACTGCGCAACGCTCGTACATGGCTGATCATCCGACATCCGATATCAGCACGGTAACTGCCACACAACTTCAGAGCTATCTACCTCAGGGGTGGTCCTCGATACCTGTCTTTGTGGGAACAAAAAATGAACAATTAACTCTGAATTTCACGGTCATGCCGCCGCGCCTATTGAACGGTAGTAACGTTTATGACCCCTCGGGAAAGAGTGATGATGGCTTATGGGATTTGGGCAAATGAACACCATCACCAATCTGCCTGAAACAGGCTCGATTCAGCCATTTGTTCGCATTCCGGCTGGAACTCATTTTGGTTTCCGCTCGGGACTGATTGGGCGTCAGAAGTCCCGGTGTCTTGTTGAAACTAAAAATGAAACCTTCACCGGGCCGGGATTGCATTTGCTGATAGCTCCAAATGGCGCTGGAAAGAGTACTCTACTCAGGACTCTGGCTGGATTGACACCTGCGCTCTCCGGAAACATCGAACGAAATGGTCGGGTGGACTATTTTTCGGATGATTTAAGGGTAGGGGCGGAACTCAAGCCGGGAACACTGTTTCGATCATGGTTGCGGGGCGCTGCGCTGGCAAAGGCTTATGAATTCGCAGAGCTACTCAAACTCGACGTGCACACTCCATTTGGGCGCCTTTCACGTGGCAATAAACAGAAAATGATGCTGATTCTGGCGGAGGTGAAAATTCGATATTCAGGAGGTCCATCTTTGCTACTGATGGACGAGCCGCTTTCGGGGTTGGACATCGAAACGAGAAAGATTGTGGCTGAGCTCTGGGCATCCGCCGAAAGTACGGCCGTGCGCTGGGTTATTCTTCACGAATTGGAATCAATCCAACACGCAGATTCATTGCTTACGATTCATCAAGGCGACCTGAAGCAAGCCCGAAATCGCATTGGTAGGACGTGGTCTGAAACTTATCAAACTTTGCAACAATGAATTCCTTGCGCCGATGGCCTTTGTGCCGCTCCTGCATAGCAGAAATGAGTTCACGCGGTAGTTGCTGGCTTGTTTTGTGCGGTGTTATGCTTTTTGCCTGGCTAATGCCGATGCTTACTCCCTGGGAGGAGAATCCCCAAATTCTTCAGCCGGCGCGAGCGCAGGCATCTTGGGTTTACCTTTGGTTGATGATGTTTTCTTGGTTGCCGTTTCAGGCCGCCATCTTTGGGCATCGTGTGTGCAGGGATGGTCTGCTCGATCACCTAAGCGCTGCGGGCTCAAAAAAATTTAGCCTGTGCCTGCAAATCACTGCTGCCGTGGTGATTTGGCTGTTGGTTCTTGTGCTCCTTGGAGTGCTGATCTGTGGCACGGTTTGCCTGCCAAAACGACATGAAGAAGCTGTGCTTTGGTGGCAGCTACTGGCGCAGTATGGGTTACTCTATTCCTTGTGTGGCATTCCACTTCTGTGGCTAGCCGTGGCTTTGGGAACACGAGTATCGGAGATCATTGCGTTTTTAATGCCTGTTGGGTTGCTTTTTATCGGATTATTTGGAGCGGTTTGGTTCGTGCCGCTGCTGGAAGGTTCGGATAATGGTCTTACTCGGACCTTCTGGATGATGCTCCCTCACTATCATCTGGCCGACTTGACCCCGCGACTGGTTTTCAAATTGGGACCACTCTCCACGGCAGATTTTACCACGTCCGTCCTTATTCTGAGTTCGCAGGGGGCTGCGCTAATTTTGTTCGGCTTATGTCTATTTCGAACACGCCCTTAACACTGCTTTGCTCCGGATTTTTGTGGTGTCTCGCGGGTTTCGTGGAGAAAGACTGCAGATCGCAAGAGGTCTCATTTTTTGCCGTGCCGGGGAGTGCCTATGGCAGTCTGGCTGCGCGGCAGATGAAATACTCCCTCTATAGCTACTGGCACCAAGGCGAAAGCGCTTATGCCCCTCCAGCTGCTGCTGTTGATGGGGGGGGCGAGAAGCTTCCTCCTCCCGGCCGGTTTAAGCGGAGTGGCCCGGAGAAGCCTAATCGGGACTTAATAAAAACCAGTGTTCAAAAGGCAATCTGGTATGAGCGATTACTGCAAACTCTTCTGGTTTTGGAATCGCACCGGACTCGCAGCAACACGCAGTTTAAAACTTCGCCGGCGCACCAGCGATATCTGGAGGCCTCCGCTATCTGGCGTTTGCAACTTGCTTGTGCGCTCGATCCTGGAGATCCAGCCCTCTATGAGATCCTAAACATGGCCTTATCCACTAAGCTGGCGCATTCAGAATCCGTGCGTTTGCAACTTGTCACTTTGGTGGATCGAGCCATCAAGAAATCCAGTTCGCCTCAGGCAGGGATGTTGGATCAATTGACAGCGATCGGGGCGGCTATTGACCGCTTGAATGAGCTTCTGTCTCCTGATTTAAAAACAAAGGATGAGACTGCCATCAGGTATTACTGGGATGTTGTTCAAACGGGTCAGGTGCGCTACGAGACGATTAGAAAACAGGCCGGCGACGAAGGGTGGTGGGGTGGCATTTCAATGGTCCGACAGCAGGAAATAGAGAGTCACGCAGGATTCCTAAAGCGCATTGCCAACGGACTTGGCAAAGTGGTGGATTCAGGAAAGTCCAAAAAGTAGGGGGCTGCCATTTAACTGGTTAGCTGATCAAATTGGAATTGAAAACATCCTCACTAATTTGACCTTCCCGATACAGCTTCATCAAGGATTGATCCCAGCGCTGATTGCCTTTGTACTTCAAGGCATCGGCTAAACAAGTGGCGGTACCATCATAAACCCTGATGCCTGCGGACACGGCATCGCTGGTGTTTTGAAGATACTCCGTGACCAGAACACGGCCCTTAAAGCCTGTGAGCAAGCCTTGGGACAAGACAAATGTCATGGTTTCCCCCAAGCGTTGAAGAATTCCTGCATGCTGGTCCTGCGGGAAAAATTCCAGAATACGGCCAATTGTTTTTACGGCTCCGCGCGTATGCAGGGTGGAGAGGACGAAGTGGCCCGTTTGGGCTGCCTCGATGCAGGTTTCCATTGTCTGCCTGTCTCGTATTTCTCCAATAAGGATGATGTGTGGTGCCTTGCGCAAAACCTCCTTGAGGCCGCTTTGGTAGGAATTGGTGTCTCGTCCAACTTCCTGCTGAGTGATGAGCGAGGGACTGTATATTCGGGAGCCAGGATGATTGGGATCATCCATCATTGAGTCGTAGCGGTATTCGATCGGGTCTTCGATGGTGACGATGTGTTTTTGAAAATTACGTCGAACCCAATCAAGCAGAGCCGCCAGTGTGGTGGATTTTCCGGAACCGGTAGGACCGGTGATCAGGCCAAGGCCAAAGCGTCTCTGAATGAGTTCGCGCAGGCTGTCTGACACCAATGGATCAATGCCCAGTGTTTCCAACTGACTGATTTGGGAGCGGAGCCAGCGAGAGGTAATGCCCAAGCCATTCGAACTGAGATGGATCTGAACACGCATTCTCACAGGAGATCCCAGAACGCCCTGCTCACAACTGATGTCTAGAACACGTTGTTCCTTGAGCAGGCTCCACATTCTTTCAGCCGTGTAGGCGGTGTCCGCTGCGGACCATAACTCGGTGCTCTGGTTGCAAAACAGGGCCGCTGCTGTGTGGGCAACTTGTTCTGCGGTCTGAATGCCAAGGGACTCGGCTATTACCACGCCCTGATTGGTGTGGACGTAGATCAGACCTCCCGTGCGTATCTGCACATCAGAGATTTCACGGTCAGGGTAGAGGGCCGCAAGCTGTCCGAGGATATTGAAAGAGGCAGAATCGTGATCAGGCATCATGTAACTATGGTCAGATTGGCGCTAGTCCTGCAAGATTTCCTCAATGACAATCAACCAACTCATTTGATAAACCGGCGGTAGTTCGGCCGGACTGCGGACGGGGGAGAGCTGAGCGCTAATCAGGTCGGTATGCACGGATTCGTCAGTTCCGGATTTTAAATCCAGAGGTTTCCAGTTGGTTGTCCCGCTAGTTGCGCTAGTTGCGCTAGTTGCGCTAGTCCCGAGATTTCCAAGCTGACCAATCACTTCAAGTGGTCTGACGAATGAAGTGGTCCCGATTCGAGCCTCGGCGGCAAAGATCGACATGGGAGGGTAGAACTCTGCTCCAGTGGGTAGGCCAGAGTCTGCAGGTGCTGCCATCGGTGTAGTGTTAATATCATCGCCCAGATAAACGCGCAATGGACTTACGATGGACATGCCGGAAGAGAAAGTGGTCAAATCTTTGCCTGAACGAACAATGACACACATGTCTTCGGTGGCGGGTGGGGAGCTTAAAACACGGACTGTTGAGTTTGCGCCGGTGGTGCCGGGAATAAAGTAAATGCTGTTGTTGACGCTTGTGGAAGCTCCACCATTGAGTTCCAGCCAGCCATTAAACAATGCCGAATGAAAAGTAATGCTTGCACGATTGCTGCTAGTCAATTCAGTTTGAAAAGGCATCAGATTCCCTCCCGTTTCAAAAATAGTGGGCCAATTGTTACCTCTGGTCAGAGAAATTTCGATAGTGCTGCCTGTTGGCGAAAGGAAACGCACACGTATGCGGGTTGGGGTCTGGTTTGCGTAGCTGACCATTGAAAGAGCCTCCACCGTCACCGCGCATTTTTGTGCGCCGATTGCATAGTTTTGCCATTCGGTGGGTGTGGGTGTGCTTGGTGGGCGCTGCAGAAACTGGGTGCCGGCCTGAATTGGTAAAAAGGCGAGTCTTCCGGAGTTTGCAGAGAGTGCCACAGGCAGGCTGTCAGACCTGGTGTCAGCCTGTAGCTGTTCGCGGACCCCCAGGGAATCAAAGGTATTGCTGATATTCAAGCCTCCCATGGTGACACTATCTGTGATGTTGATGCTGTTGCCCCCCGCAAGACGACTGGCGCCAAAGGTGCCCTCCACAGCCAACTGTTTTGCGTAGATGGTGCCATCAATACTGATCTGGTTGCTCATCCATGCCGTGCCGTCATTGAACCTCCCAATGGTGGCGAGGGTTGAGGTTTCGATGGCCATTTGTGAAGGGATCTCATAAAGTGAAAGGATGTAGTTTTTTGCGGTGCTCCGGGTTGAATTACCGTAATTGACGGTGAATGCCCACCAGTTACGTTTTGCCACAAAAGGCTGCCCCGGAGTCGTGTAGCCAAAGCGTATGTTCGGGTAGGGAATCAGGTTGTAGACCGGGTAAGCAGAGATACTTGCCAGCAGGCTTGGATCTTGAGTGGCGTACTGCTTTTGTGTTGAAATAATGGGGCGGATCGCATCTGCATCCTGCAGTGTTTGGCTCATTTTAAGTGTCGGGGGAACGCGTCCGGTGAAGGTTGATCTCGAGAAAATGGATGAATAAGAGGTGGACCCTGGAGTCACCTGGTTGGCCACTCCGCTGAGTGAGGTGATCCAGCTGCCAATCTGAGTGTCAGTGCTTCCTCCAACATCAGCGCTACGGGAAGTTCCCAATTTCAGGCTCTCAATGAGTGCAGGGCTTAACCGTTCAGACACCGTGGATAGAGTGATTGAATCCGAAAAAATCCGTTTCCATGAATACTCTTCAGAGGCCGCGTAATTCGCTTTCATGCAGGCGATGGCTTTGGCCGGGAAAATAGCCACGATGGCCCGCATCAGGACATCTTCACGCTGCTGGTAATCCAAATTCAGCTGGAAGCTTGCGGCTTTATCCTGATTCAGCAGCATCTGACTGAATAACAAAATCAGGCTCAGCGTAATCAATAGCGCAATAACGGTTACCGCCGGTAATGCGGCGAACCCCGACTGGTTGCTCCGCTTCTTCATCGTGATCCTCCGCTGTAGGTGATTTCTTCGCCATACGGCCCATATAGGGTGGCGTTAAGAATTCCCTGATTCGCACTAAACGATGCGTCTGCCAGCTTGTCGCTGATAACCCATGAAGTCTCCGAGCCGTCGGGTTGAATTGTGTAGAATTTCAACCGCGTGATCCCTCCACTGGTTTGGACCCCGATGAGACGCTCCTTGGTAGTCTGGGCGGCAGCGCGGAAGAAAAGGCGCACGGCTTTGCCATTGCTCATGATTGGCTGGCTGCCAGCCCGGGCCGAATCATGGTTTGCGTAGACAAAGTAATGATCGGCCTGATTGATGATGCGCCCCAGCAGGGCACCAATACTGGGTGCTTCATTGGTTAGAAAAGTCTGGCGCTTTGCCATTTCCATAAACGTCAAGTGCTGCTGCAGCATGACCACAAGAATGCTGGACAGCATGAGCATCAAAGAGATCGCGACAGAAAGCTCCACCAGCGTAAAGCCTGCCGCAGTTCGCAAGGTGTTTGATCGAGGGCACCGCTGTCTCATTGCATACGGAGGGTTGATCTACTTTTCACGTAGTGCTGGTTACCAATTTCGTATTTCAGGACAGAGTACAGCCTGATGACGCTGAGGTTGGTTGCAGTGGAGACCTCGCTGGCGATATCGAGACGAAATCGTGTTAATGTTGCCTGGATCAGGCTGCCTCCGGCTGCTTTGCCCAGAGTCACGGTTTGATCGGCGCTTGCATCTATGCTTGGCCAGAGTGATTCCGCAGCAGTCAGATCAACCCACGGGATGCGATTTGAAAGTGCTGTTTCTCTTGTCAGATAGGCGTCAGTCAGGGTTTGCATCACTGTCCATTGATTGCCTGAGATAGCCAGCAGGGAGGCTTTCATCATGACAAGCGCCAGCATTACGGTGAGGCCCAAGGCGAGGGAGACTTCAATCAAGAGACTTCCGGGACAGGATCTGCGTCGCAGATGAGTCGCGTTCTGGCGCATTAGCTTCATAACCAAAGCTTACGCTTATGGATCGGTGTCAGGGTTTTTCACTTGAGCTGATTCTTCCTCGCGTGGTAATGGTTCGATCCACACTGAAAGTTATATTGATCAGCCTTTCGGGAGCACGATTAAAAAAAGGAGTTTCTGTAATGACCTCAAGGGTGTAGGTGCCGTCACGATTAGCATAATTAGATAGGTCCGGAATTGAGAGCGTTCGGCATTGTGGAACGTTTGTGGGTTCGCCTTCAAGATCCGGATTATAGTGGCGTCCAAAGCAATGTTTTGTGCCTTCGACGACAGTCCCAACTTTTCCTAAAGCCTCTGTCCCTTTATAGATCTGAACGTGCGTGCATGAGTCTGGGTAGAGATCTTTAAGTTTAACGATGACTGCTGGCAGGCGATCAATGTAAAGTTTATTATGCTCAATATTTTCAATGGTTGCTGTAGCCACAGGCCAAATTTCCACTTTAGGCTCTGTCAAAATAGTTGCCGGCACCCCGTCCGATTCATAGCGGATAAATTTATAGGATTGTTCGCCGCATGCATGACTAGGAGATGCGGAATCAAGTTCGTGATAGACACCGCTTACACTTTTGTTGCAATTGCCCAGAGTACTTTCATGAAGCAAGCGAGTGGGCTGATTCAGGCTTGAATAGGTTGTGGAATCGTACTTCACGCCAGAACATGCGTAATAGACACATTTTTCGGCCAGCTCTTCACCGTCATCTACCAAACCACTGACTCCAATTCGAATGTCGATAGGGCGATCAGCGCGTGTTCGGTACACACAGGAATTTCCAGTGCCACGAACATACGAATCCTCACTTGTGATACTGCACCCTGCAGCGGGGGAATAGGTATACAAAAGTTTTGAATCTAAGAGATAAATGTTTGTATCCCATGCAGTGCCGCTTGCGAAAAGTTGGAATAGTGATCCTTGGTCACCAATCGGTAACATAGAGTTGAAGGCGTTTTTATTTAGAGTGCCATTTATTGGAATGTCATAAACTAAAGCAGAACCAAGCACGGTCTGTCTTACCCAAGCCTGAGATTGCGCTGGAAGTTGTTGGCAAATCCAGAGTGCTAAGAATACAATTATCGGCTTTTTCATAAGTGAATGATTTTATTTGCGGTCGCTTTGAGTTGTGTTTGAAGCCTCTAGAATACAGATGGGGTTACTTCGATAAACAGCCACTCGAAGTTTTAAATCACTATCTAATTTCTGCATGATATCAGCAGTGGCATCCTTGTCTCCCAGGGCCATTTCCATCGGCACTTCCTGAGTTGACAGCCACTTGGCATTCTGCTTGAGAAATACTGGCCAAAGCAGGAAACTTCCACGAGGGGCACTTACGACATGTTCACGCAAGTTTGCAGGAAGGCGTAGGATGCAACCCTGTGGGATGAGTGTGAAATTTGTGCCGTCAAACAGAATGATGGATTTGCTGAAGGCTGAGTCGTCAAGGCTAGGGCGGGCGTCACCGATGGGTTTCCTGTTTGCAGAGACTAGATCCTTCATCTTTGGAGAGGCGCTTATCAATTCTCGCAATTTTGAATCTGATATGACATCGCGTTCAGCAGGCTTTGGGATACCAATGATTTGCTGTTTGACATCGTTTTCCCTGTTTTCGACTGGGGCGAAAATCCCAGGCACACTTTCAGTTGGTGATTTCGTCGGACAGAAATTGTCGGCTCCTCTTAGTGGCACAAGTTGAGAATACAACACCACAGCGATAACTAAATCGCCTGATTGGCCTAATTTTTGAATGCAGGTATTCAAAATCATATTACGGCGTGCGATTACTCTCGCGTTATAGTTGCGGTGCCTGAAGGCTTGGCGTTGGGATTGTTCAGAACGAATTTTCCGGTGCTGAATATTAGACTGCCAACTGGCTTGGGCGGATCCTTCTGATACTCACCGAGGATATTAAACGTACCGGAAGCCTTTTTGTCACTTCCTTCTAAAGAATTCCATTTGAGCGAAAATGTAATTGGAGTATTAGAGGCCTTGAAGATAACCGCTGGAGCAATTGGTAATGAAATCAGTGGGGATGCATTGAAGGTTGCAATATCTTTGAAGATTAGATTAGCTGTCCGACTATTACCAACGCTGCTTGAAACAGTGGCCACCAATGTGTATTTATTTTTGTCACCTTTAATATAATTAATGACATTTCCTTTGGCCTCCAGTCCCGTCATCACGAATTTGTAGGAACTCAAGAGACTATACGTTAGCGAGAAGGATGCCCCTGAAGCATACATTTGGCCCACAGGCACACCGGGCCCGCCTAACATTACGTCTCCTAGAGCGGCTCTGGTAATGGTCAAGACCAGCAGTGCGTGAATAAGCAATTTTACGTTCGGAGTTTTCATCATTTGAATCGGGTGTCGTTGATACTAACGCGGTTGAACTCTGAAGGGGCTACGGTCTAGCGCAGCTGATTTATGTTTTAATCATGAGGCGTATGAACAAAAATTACAATACATTTATATCTTGGTTTCACGCGAGCTCTAAGGGCTTATTCCACAAGCCCGAGATCTGCACGTGCGGTTGCCAATCCTAGCCAGAAGCCTAGATCATCTCCGCTGGAGAAGTGACCAAGTGTACGATACCCGGCGCTTCAGTCTGAGGGAAGCTTGTAAGGTGAAATCCAAGCGCCTGAGAATAGCAGCAATCAGATGACTGAATGCCGCATGTTCGCTTTGGAGGAGCAAGCTCCATTCAATGGATCGTTCCTGCCTTAATCCTCAACGTGCCACATAGTCGAGCACGCAGACCTTATCGAGGATCGGCTTGAGTTGGCTAACGAACTCGGCGTGTGCCGGATGTGGCAGGTAGACATCAACGCCAGCCTTGTCGGCAAAGGTCACGAAGAAGCAGTGGGTGAAACCATCGTTGAGGTTCTCGGGACTCACATTGGTGCCCCATTCGAAACCCTTCACGGTGTGCACCTTCTTGGCGAGTGCGATGAAGGCCTTCTCGATGCCCTGCACTTGTTCAGGTGTGGCGCTGTCCTTGAATTTAAAAAACACAACGTGGCGGTAGGGGGCGTCTTCGGCAGGGGAGGAGGTCATGAGGAGAAGGATGGTGGCGAGGGTGAGGAGGTGTTTCATTGAAGAGGGCGGGGGAGTTGACGGTTGTTGACTGTAGATTCCCAAACCATCGTAAACCACAGTCAACAACTGTAAACCATCGTAAACACCCATCAGGCCAGCGTTTGGCATTCGACCATGCCCTTGCGCAGACTTGCCCACGGTTCCTGAGTGGAGACATCCTGAGGGTCGGTCATGGCGGCCAGGTCATCAGGCAATTTGGCTGGTGAGAGGATGGCCAGGAAAACAAGAGGCTCCTGATGTGGATTGAAGGTGCCGTGAATGACGCCGGCCGGGATGTGCGCCATCTCGCCTGCCTTGAGGATGCGATACTCATTTCCCACCCACTGCTCGGCGCGGCCGTAGATCACATAGATGATCTCCTCGCGATGCGGATGAAAATGAAACGGATGGCAGTGCATCGGATCCATGTTGGCACGCACCAGCAGCAATTTTTCAGCCTCGACCAAATCGGGGCGGCAGAGCCATTCATTGTTCGTCCACGGATTGGTCTCGCGGGCGGCGTCGTCGATCTGTACAAAACGGGCGTGGGTGTCTGACATGGGGCTGATGCTAGCGGGACTCTGTTTTCAGGCAATGGGTGATTGCTGATGGTTGGCGGTTCACATTTTCACTTCGCCGCCAGACTTGCCGGTGGCTCCATCCCAGAAATAGACCTTGCCATCGAAGGCTCCGGCAAAGACGGTTTTTGAGTCACCAGTGATCACGACGCTGGTTGGTGTTTCGGTGATGCTGGTGAGCTTGCGTTCCTTGGCTCCCTCGCTGCGCTCGCCGCCGGTATGGCGGACGAAATCGGTGTAGAGGCTGCCGCCGCCTTTCCCCGTGAGCACCACCAGCGTCTTGCCATCAGGCGACCAGGCGAGGGCGGAGAAGGCATTTTTTTTATCGCCCAATGAGGCTTCCTGCTCGCCGCTGGTGGTGTTCCAGAGCTTCACTTCACGATCGGCGCCTGCGGTGGCAATCTGTGTGGCGTCCTTGTTGAAGGCGACGGACAACACATGGCTGGTGTGACCTTCATAAAAAGAAACAAGCTTGTTGTTAGCTGAATCCCACAGCTTAGCCAGCTTGTCCGCGCCGCCGCTGAGCAGGCGGTCACCCTTGGGGGAAAGGCGCAGGGCAAGGACATTGTCCTCATGCGCTTTCCAGGTGGTGAGCAGCTTGCCTGTGGCGAGGTCAAACTTGCGGATGAACCCTGCACCGCCGGTCTCGCCATCAGCGGCAAAGACCGCGCTGCCACTGGCATCGAAGACGGCGGCGGTGATGCTGCCAATGAGTGATTCATTGAGCTCGCGCACCTGCTTCATGGTGGAGGCATCCCAGACGAACAGGCGCTGGAATCCACCGGACACCAGCCACTTGCCATCGCGACTCCAGGCCAGCGCTGATACGAGTTCGGTCTGTCCCTCCAGCTTGCCGAGCACGGGCCGCTCGGGTTTTGTCAGATCCACGATCACGACGGTATTTGCCCTGGCGATGGCGAGACGTTTTTCATCCGGTGACAAAACCAGCGCGAGTACTGGCTGATAATTTGCAGGCATGGCGGCGAGCTTCACCTGTTTTGGAGCTGGCGCTTCATCGAAGACTTTAGCATCCCACACGGCGCCGCTGTCGATCCATGTTTTCAAAGCGGTGATTTCGGCGGCCGTGAGATTCTTCTTCGGCGGCATATGCGGATCAGCATCGGCGAGCACCGACTGATAGAGCAGGCTGTCAGCGGCCTTGCCCGGCTTCACCGGCACGCCGTTGTCGCCGCCCTTCATCATCTTCTCCGCCGTGGTCAGCAGCAGACCACCCTTCGCCTTGCCCGGCTTATGACAGCCCACACACTGATCGCGCAGGACCCTCATGGCAGGTTTTGGATCTGTCGCCGCGCCAGCCGGGGATGGGCTGATTGGTTTCGTGTCTGTCGCCGCGCCCGCCAGGACGTTACTGATGGCGCAAAGGCTGAAAATGACGAGTTGAAGTCGGGGGGGCATTGGCTTTGCAGAACATACGTCGCCGGAACGACGCATCCTTGCGCGATCATCGCGCGAAGAGGCAGGGTATTTCGGTTCTCTCTATACCCGCGCCAATCCGAGAAGCTCCCTGACTCTGCTGATTTCTGCGGCGGAGGTTTTGGCGACGAAGCCGCGGGCGTGGGCGAAGTGGACGTCGGGTTGCTTTTCGATGCGGGTGAAATCGTAGCGAGGGTCGTCGTTGTGTCGGGAGAGGCCGTAGCCGCTGCCACGGCGGTCCGGGTAGATAAGGGCGGCGATGCTGCTGCTCTTGCCAATACTGTCGAGGTAGCGGCCGATGCCGGCGGAGGGTTCTTCGGGGATGGGATCGGTGCGGGGCAGGAAAAGGATTTCATTTCCATCCACGCTCCAGATTTGTGCATGCTGCACGACGAAGTCGAGGCGCGTCCGCAACTCACGCAGGTACTCCAGAAGGTCCTGGCCGATGTAGCTGAGAATTTCCCACAGCGGCTCGCCGGGCTCAAGGCGCTTGGCCTTGGCGAAACGACGCAGGATGGTGACGTCGATGGGCGAGGAGAGCTTGTTCATGGTGTTGCGGTTCACGCCGAGCCATTTGGCCGTGACGTTGGGACCGCGGGTGTCAAACCATTCGGCCGGCTCCAGCCAATCGCAGAACTGGCGGGCATCCTCATAGACGCCGAGATGCTGCAGCACGAGGCTTAGCGCGCACACGGGAGGATGATCGGCGGGGAATTGATGATGGTCAAAATTGTTTCGCTCGGGCGCATGTTCACCGCCGACATCGACCACGGCAATATTGGGATCGGCAAGATCGGCCTCAGTGGGTTCGCGCCGCACGATGGGCACGAGGTTTTCGGCGGCGAGGAGGCTGCAGGCAAGAAGTTCGTCCTTATGGGCGCCGCCGGGATGAGTGAGGATGAGAGAGATGGGCATGAGCTTGTCCTTCGTAGCCTTGGCGGAGAAGGAGAGCCAGTAGACTTTCTGACCAGGGCAGGGGAGATTGGCAGACTCAAGCCAGCAGTTCCGTCACGATCCGGGCCTTTGGGTTCTCCACAAGCACCTGCTCGGTGCCGTTGCGCTTGTAGCTGAGCTTCTTGGCATCGAGACCGAAGAGGTGGAGGAGCGTGGCGTGGTAGTCGAAATGGTTGACGACATCTTTGACGGCATGGTGACCGAACTCGTCGGTGGCACCATGGGCGTAACCCGCTTTGAACCCGCCACCGGCGACCCACATGCTGAAACCGTAGGTGTTGTGGTCACGACCGACGCCGGCCCGGCCCTTGGCTCCGGCACGATTTTGGATGACAGGCAGGCGACCCATCTCGCCGCCCCAGTGAACAATGGTGGTGTCGAGCAGGCCGCGCTGCTTGAGGTCCATGACCAGTGCCGCAGCGGGTTGATCGACCTGCATGCAGGCGGTGGGCAGACTGGTGAGGATGCTGCTGTGGTGATCCCAGGTCTGATTGCCGGTGAAGATGGAGACGAAACGGACACCGCGCTCGACGAGGCGGCGGGCGATGAGGCAGCGCTTGCCGAACTCCTCCGTGGCGGGTTTGTCGATGCCGTAGAGTTTCCTCGTGGCCTCACTCTCCTGCATGATGTCGAGGGCTTCCTTGGCGGAGGTCTGCATCTTCGCGGCGAGTTCAAAGCTCTGGATGCGCGCTTCGAGATCGCTTTCACCAGGGCGGGCGTCGGCGTGCTCGCGATTCAGGCGATTCACAAAGTTGAGGTAGCGTTCCTGCGCTTCACCCTTCAGGGACATGGGCGGGTCGAGGTTGAGGATACGCGGTTCTTTGGACCGGATGACGGTGCCCTGGTACATGGAGGGCAGCCAGCCGTTGGAAAAATTGTCCACGCCGAGCACGGGCAATCCGCGCGGATCCGTGAGGGCGACGTAGGCTGGCAGGTCCTGATTTTCACTGCCGAGGCCGTAAGTGAGCCAGCTCCCGAGTGTCGGGCGGCCTCCAACAATCTGGCCGTTGATAAGTGAATAGATGGACTGGCCGTGATTGTTCACCCCAGTGTGCATGGAGCGGATGAGCGTCATCTCGTCGGCGATGCTGCCCATGTAGGGGACGAGGTCGCTCATCTCGATGCCGCTCTGGCCGCGCGGCTTGAACTGCCACTGCGGACCCATGACCTCCCGGCTGGCACCGGCGGCGTCGTCATACTTGATGTCGCCGGGGAAATCTTTGCCATCCAGCTTCATGAGCTCGGGCTTCGGCTCAAAGAGGTCGATGTGGCTGGGGCCGCCCTGCATGAACATGGAGATCATGGCCTTTGCCTGACCGAAGCCGTGAGCAGGCTTTGGTTTCAGATCGAAATGCTGCGGCCCGCCACCCGCCAGCGCCGGATTGGCCAGCAGGCCCTGCTCACGCAGCAACGTCGCGAGCGCGATGGTGCCCATGCCATAGGCACCGGAGAGAAAACGACGTCGATCGAGAGAAAAAGACATGCCCTATCTACGCACGAGCCGGCATGGGTTTAGCGCCCGGCTTTGGAAGTCGGTCCGGGATGGAGCCCGAGACGCCTCGATGAGTGACTTTCCCTGATGAAAATGAGGCTCCCTTATTTTCGCAAAAACGAAATTTTTCAGTAAGTAAGCCGTATGGGAATCATCATGTCCCCCCGAAACCACCTCCTCGCCCTTGCCCTCATGCTCAGCGCTCCTGTTGCGCATGCGGCTTATCCCGAATTCTCGTCAACCATTCCGAATGGTGGACAGAAGGGAACTGACTGGAAATTGACGGTCACTGGTGCCCGATTGGAAGACTTTGAAAGCATGATCTTTTTCTCGCCTGGATTCACGCAGAAGAGCGTGGACAAGGTGGAGAAGGGCAAGGTGCAACTGACGATCTCCGTGGCGGCTGATGTGCCCTCGGGCAATCACTTGATGCGCATCCGCACGAAGTCGGGCATCTCTCATGCGCGGCAGATTTTTGTGGGACCGTTTCCGAATGTCGAGGAAAAGGAGCCGAACACGGACATTGAGGCCGCCCAACCCATCCAGTTCAATCAAACCGTCGAGGGCGTGGTGCTGAATGAGGATGTGGATTATTTCAAACTCACGGCGAAGAAGGGTCAGCGGATCAGTGTGGAGGCGGACGGTCTCCGTCTGGGCTACACGCCGTTCGATCCCTACATCGCCATCCTCGACAAGGACCGCTTTGAAAAGTCCTTCTCGGACGACACGATCCTGCATCGCCAGGATGGCTATTGCTCCTTTGTGGCTGAGTATGATGGCGACTATTACGTGATGATGCGCGAGTCCTCGTATCGCGGTGGCGGTAACAACTACTATCGTCTGCACGTGGGCAGCTTCCGTCGTCCGGACGTTGTTTATCCTGCCGGTGGCAAGATCGGCTCGAAGACGAAGGTGCGCTTCATTGAGAAGGACACAAGCTTCGAAGAAGAGGCGCAACTGCCCGCTGAAGTCGATCCCGGCTTCATGATTTATTCAAAGACGCAGGAGGCCGCTCCTTCCGGCAATCCATTCCGACTGGTGCCCTTTGACAATGCGCTGGAAGTCGAGCCAAACGAAGATCAGGCCAAGGCCACGCCAACAGCCACGGGTGAGCCGATCGCGCTCAATGGGATCATCGAAAAACCGGGTGATGTGGACTACTTCAAGGTGCCTCTGAAAAAAGATCAGCAGGTTGTGATTCAAGCCTATGCACAGAGCCTGGGATCGCCACTCGACTCCGTCGTGAACGTGTACAATGAAAAGGGCAGCAGCCTCGGCGGCAATGATGACGGCGGTGGCCGTCGCCGCCTCGATAGCAAGCAGACCCTCAGAGTGCCGGCCGATGGCAACTACTACGTGCGCGTCACGGATCATCTGGAGCGCGGCGGACCTAACTTTGTTTATCGCATCGAAATGGTGGCCAGCCAGCCGGAGCTGACCTTTGCCTCACCGAACTATTCGGTGAATGACTCGAACTACCGCCAATTCATGGCCGTGCCACGCGGCGGGCGCATGGCCTTGCTGGAGAATGTCTCCCGCAGCAACGTCAGCGGTGATTTCAAGTTTGATGCTCCGGGCCTGCCACCCGGTATCAAGATGCTCTCAGACATCTTTCCAAAGGATCAGCCGAGCATGCCACTCCTGTTTGAAGCCGCGCCGGATGCACCCCTCGGACACAGAACCGTCGCCATGCAGATGAAACCCGTGGACCCGGCTCAGAAAGTGATCGGCAGGATGCGTCAGGACTTCGATATCGTGCGCTCGGGCAACACGATTTTCCTCACCGACATCGAGGACAAACTGCCAGTTGCCGTCGTCGAGGAGGTTCCTTATTCCCTTGAGATCGTCAAGCCCGCGGTGCCGCTGGTGAACAACGGGGTCATGAATCTGAAAGTCGTCGCCAAGCGCAAAGAAGGCTTCAAGACAGCCATCCGCGTGCTCATGGTCTGGAAGCCCATCGGAGTCAGCGTGCTCGGTGAGCAGACCATCCCGGAAGGCAAGGATGAGTGCACATTCGTTCTGGATGCGAACGCAAATGCACCTGCCGGCACTTGGAAATTTGTGGTGCAGGGTGAAGTCGATGCTGGAAATGGCCGCGTTTACAATGCCTCTCCTTTCTGTGAAGTCACCACGACACCAGCCTATTTGACCGCTCCTGCCATTCCGCTCACGGCCGTGGAGCAGGGAAAAGAAACCATCATGGTGGCGAAACTGGAGCACCTAAAGCCCTTTGATGGCGAAGCGCTGGCGCAGGTCGTCGGTGTGCCGGACACGATCCCAATTGAGTCGGCAAAGATCACCAAGGATACCAAGGAAGTTAGCTTCAAAGTGATGACTCATGACAAATCACCCATCGGCAAGCAGAACAATTTGTTTGTCCAGGTCGATGTGCCCGTCCCCGGTGGAACCACGACACATCGAATTGCCCTCGGTTCAGTTCTTCGCATCGATGCCCCTCGCAAGGTGGTCGCTCCACCTCCGGCCGCTGCTGTCGTTGCACAAAACAAGCCGAAGGAGGCACCAAAACCTGCCGCTCCGAAAGTTCTTTCCCGTCTGGAGCAACTGCGCCAGGAAGCCGCCAGCGGCAAGTAAGCGTGACATTTTGAGAAACCTCTCTGCCAATTTTAGATACTCTAATCCAAAGGCCCCTCCCCCCAATGAAGCTCACTTCAAAATCATCTCTCCTGCTCAGTCTTGCATTGCTGACTGCGGTCGGTCATGCGCAGGCCAATCCTGCACCTGCTGCCACACCAGCGGCTGCACCAGCCAAGGCAACGGTGGATTTTGCTCAGGTTCAAGCTGTGCTGGAAACCAAGTGCCTTGAGTGCCATAACCCCTCGAAAGAGAAGGGCAAGCTGCTCATGCACACCGCAGAGGCATTGCTGAAAGGTGGCGAGTCCGGTCCCTCACTCGTGGTCGGCAAGCCAGCGGAAAGCGAACTCATCAAGCGTCTTGTTTTGGCTGCGGATCACGATGACATCATGCCTCCCAAGGGTGGGCCGCTCGCGGCCAAGGATGTGGATCTTTTGAAGCGCTGGATTGCCGAGGGGGCCAAATGGCCACAGGGCATTGTGATGCGTCACAAGTCGGCTGAAGAACTCAAGGCGCTCGCCGATCTGAACACGAAATTGCCCGGACTTACCAAGTTGGAGATCTTCCCGGACAAGTTCTCCCTGGAAACTCAGCGCGACTTCCATCGTGTCGTCGTCATGGCTTCCTTCAATGATGCCACGACGCGTGATGTTACTCGCTTTTCCAATCTTCGGGTTGCCGACAGCAGCCTCGTGAAGCTTGACGGAGACACGATCAAACCAGCCGCAGATGCCGGTGCCACGGAAATCGTCGCCACGCTTGGCGGCCAGACGGTGAAGGCACCCATCGCCTTGAAAGATGGAAAGAAGGACCGCCCGGTTTCCTATCACCTCGATGTGATGCCCATCTTCCTCCGTGGTGGTTGCAACCAGGGCGGGTGCCACGGTGCCGCACGCGGCAAGGACGGTTTCCGCATCAGTCTCTTCGGCATGGATCCGGATGGAGACTACATCCGCCTCACGCGTGAACTGGTTGGTCGTCGTGTGAATCTCGCCATTCCTGAAGACAGCACCCTGATTGAAAAAGCCGTCGGTGCCGTGCCGCACTCCGGCAATCAATGCTACGCGCCGGAGTCGGAGTACAACAAGACCATGCTTGAGTGGATCACCAACGGTGCCGAGAATGACAAGCCGGACATCGCCAAGGTCACCGGCATTGAAATTTTCCCGAAACAAATCGTTCTCGAGGGGGCTGGAAACACCCAGCAGATCACCGTGCGCGCCACCTACTCGGATGGCACGGATCGTGATGTGACCAAACTCGTGCTCTTCATGTCGAACAACGATCCCACGGCCAGCATCAGCAAGGAAGGCCTTGTCACCAGTGGTGATCGCGGAGCGGCCTTCATGCTCGCCCGTTTCAATGTGTACAGCGTCACGGCCCAGGCGCTCGTGATCCCAGCCAAACTTCAGTACGAGCGGCCAAAGCTCGTCGAGACCAACTACATCGATCAGCTGGTCGATGAAAATCTCCACAAGCTGCGCATCCTGCCCAGCGGCATCTGCACGGATGAAGAATATGTCCGCCGCGCCTACATCGACGTCATCGGTATGTATCCGCAGACCTCTGACGTCCGCAGTTTCCTCGCTGACGCGAACCCGAAGAAGCGTGAAGCTTTGATCGACACCCTGACGCAGCGCAAGGAGTTCACTGAAC
>CANJVS010000002.1 GCA_947477755.1 Verrucomicrobiaceae bacterium
CGGGCGCTGGTGATCAGGCCTCGCTGCCTGCTGCTGGATGAACCGCTGTCGAATTTGGACGCAAAGCTTCGCCATGAGATGCGCACAGAGATTCGGCGTATCTGCAAGGAGTTCGGCCTGACGGCGATCTACGTGACCCATGACCGCGATGAAGCGCTGAGCATAGCGGACAGGCTGGCGGTGATGGTGGCCGGGCGTCTGGAGCAGGTGGGCACCCCGCAGGAAGTCTACCGGAATCCGGCATCACGCGTGGTGGCTGAGTTCATCGGCGAGACAAATTTGATTGAGGCCACAGTCCAGAGGCAGAGTGCGGACACGGGATTCTTTGAGGTGAAGACTGCCTTTGGTACGCTGAGCGCGCGGCCAAACTGGCCGGAGTGGCGGCCGCCATCAGGCACTGCGGTGATTCTTTCGGTTAGGCCTGAGGCACTGACTTTCGATCATGCCATGAACTCGCCGAATCACTTTCCATGCCGCATTGTTAACACCGTATATTTGGGTGCGACGGCACAGTATGAACTGCAATTAGTCGGCGGGTCGCAGATGAAGGTTTGTGAGATGAATCCCACAGCGATCCGCCAACCCTCGGAGGTGGAGAATCGCCTGATGGCAACGCCGATGGATGTGGTGATGCTTCCGCGTTGACTCTAGACGCTGGTCTTGCGCTCTTGGTTCAGGCCCATCTTGCGGTAGAGTGTGGCGATGCTGATGCCGAGCATGCTGGCGGTTTTTTCACGGGAGCCGTTGTTGTACTTGAGCGTCTCCTGGATGAAGACGCGCTCCTGCCCAGTGATGAAGTGATCAAGCGTGGTGCCGATCGGGAGCTGAGTGGTGCCGGCTGCCGAGGCGGAAGTTGCCACCTCGATTTGCTGACTGACCTTGGTTGGCAGATCTGCTGGGCGGACGCGATCACCATTGGCAAAAGCGCAGGCGCGCTCAACGGCATTGCGCAGTTCGGAGATATTGCCTGGCCATGGATATTTTTCCAGGAACTCAAATGCGTAAGTGTCCAACCCCTTGATTTTGGAATCGGTGCGATCGGCAAGTTCCTTGAGGAAGTGTTCAGCGAGGGGTTTGATGTCTTCCCGACGCTGACGCAGGGGCGGGATATGGAGAGGGATGACAGAAAGCCGGTAGAAAAGGTCTTCGCGGAAAGCTCCTTTTTTGGTGAGTTCCTCTAGGCTTAGTGTGGTGCTGACGATGAGGCGGAAGTCGGCCCCATTGGTATTCCAGGCGCTTCGGCGGGACTGAGCTTCATCGAGAAAAGTGTTGAGCTGGGCCTGGATGCGCAAAGGTAGCGCGTGGATTTCAGCAAGATGTACAGTTCCTCCGTTGGCTCGGCTGAAGATGCCTCCCTGACCGAGTGTGTGGCCGAAAAGCTCGGCTTCCAAAACACTCTCTGGCAGGGCACTGCACTGAAGCTCCTTGTATGGGGCGCTGCTGCGGAGGCTGGCATCATGCAGGGCACGCGCGACCATGTGCTTGCCGACTCCGAATTCGCCTTCCAGAAGCACTGGGCTGTCGTTGTCAGCTATGCGGCGCACGATCTCATAAATGCGCTGGATGGCTTCGCTATGGCCAATAAGTTTGGGCGGCGAATTGGAGCGAATGGAAGACAGCGGTGCTAGCGCTGCGGCTTGAGAGTTTTCGAGCTTGGTGTGGGCCAGTCCCTGATTCACCGTTTTAATCAGGTCGCCAAGATCAAAGGGTTTTGTCAGGTAATCGAATGCTCCGAGTCGCATGGCCTCCACTGCAGTCTCCACACTGCCATGACCTGTGACCATGATGACGGCGGTGTTTGGGAACTGCTCCCGGCACATGCTGACCAGATCGAGCCCATTCATGTCGCCGATGCGCAGGTCCACAATAACGAGGTCAGGCGCCTGACCTCGGATGGCGGCCATTCCTTCAATGCCCGTGGTGTAGCCAAAAACCGTGTGTCCATCGGCCCGGCAGAGCTTGCTCATGAGGTCCAAAATTGCGGCCTCGTCGTCGATGATTACCAGTTTTGCCATAAGGTTGTCAGAATTTGAGAGTCAAAATTGATTGTTAGGGAGGCTAAAGGAAACGGCCCGCTGCGTCAACGAGCTTCTCAGTTCTCGTCGAGACGGCGGGCCGTTTGGATGCCCCTGAGTTATGAAAGCGGCTCTTTAAAGCTCCTCATCCGGGCCCCGTGGCTCAGGTGCACTTGGGCGCTGGATGTTGTCCTCAGCTTCCTGCGGGTCGATGTCCATGAAGGAGGCTGATGACGGGGTGTTTTTAATAATTTGATACAGCAGTTCCCATGAGCCGCGCATGTCTCCGGAATCGGCGAGGACGGACGCCATTTCACGTTTGAGAAAATCGGGGGTTACAGGCAGCTTCATCACCCTCTCCAGAGTTGCCCGGGCTGCCTTGATGTCACCACTCACGCGCTGGGCGTAATAAAGCTCCACGCCCGGGAGGGAATCGATGGGATTAAGCAGGTGAGCGCGTTCCAGGCGGGGAATATCGGCTGCGGTGAGTGTGGCGGAGCGGGCGGGCATGGGCAGGTTTCGGGATGCCAGACGCACGGCTGCATCAAACTTACCTGATTGTGCCAGATCTTGAGCTTGGAGTTGCCAGCAAATGGCTTGAAGCGGGGGGTATTTTTGCAGGTAATCGAACATTTCCCGCTTGTCATCCCACCTGCGCCAGAGTTGGACAAAGTACAGAACCTGCTGTCTGTGCAGATCAACAAGGCCCGGGTGCTGGGTGAGAAATTCACCCTTATAAGTCGTCCACTGGCCTGGGTCGCTAATGTAGGCAAGGCAGATCAGTTGGAGAGAAGTGCTACTGGCCAGCCGCCAGAGGTCGGGAAAAAGTTCCGGGTAAGATTGGGCTGCATTGACGATGCCGAAATATTGAGGGACCTCCGTCGGGTAGCGGCGCATGCCTTCACGCCAGGGAACGAGCGCCATCGGTGGATCAAAGTGCAGCCAGTATCGGCCTTCCTCCATGCACATGGGGCCGTAGCGTGGTTCGATGTGGCGAGCACGACCAAAATCAAGCAATGCAGCCTGTGATCCGTGACGCATCGCCAGATGAAGTTGGGCGCGCAGGAAATAGAAATTGAAATCCAATGGAGTGAGGTCAATGGCGCGCTGGACCAGATGCAAGGCTTCTGCGCGCCGGCCTTGCGCTGCCTCAGTGATCGCCTTTTCCTGCAAGCGGGTGGCTGCGGATGACAAACCGAGGTCGGTGAGTCCGGCTGCGAGGGCCAGCGAATGGAGACCCAGAGCAATGAGAGTGATGCCGCCCAGGCGGAACAGCCAGACTTGAAGTGGGCCGGTGAGTGATCCCACATAGCGCGGCCGCACTGCCAGGGCTGCCACCAGGGAGAATGTGACCATGTAGCCCAAGCCATGCATCGGCACGTCAAAGATTGAATGCACCAGTGCCAGAGTGGCGGCGATGGCAAAAGCCTTTCGGATACGCCTGCCGGAACGGCTGTCACGGCTCCTTTTCCGATGTTTGGAAAACCACGGACCGGTGGTGCTCAAGAGCCAAAAAATAAACATCAGGCAGGGAATCAGAGTGAGCATGCCTGCCTCAAAAAGAAGCCAAAGCACATCGCTTTCAGGGTGGAGCGGGCGGAGTTCAGGGAAGGGAGTTGTTCCTACCAGAGGAATGATTTTCTCATACATCCCCAGCCCCTGTCCTATCCACGGAGCCTTCGCTGATGCGGTCAGTGTTTCCTCCGCCAGCCACCAGCGCAGATCGGAACCGAGCATTTCCGACACGGGTTGGGAGGTGAGGCGTTTCCCCAACTGCCCACCGGCGACAAGTGCGACCGAAAGAATGGTCATGACCAATGCGGTGCTGACGGCCGCTTTGCGCAACAGCCCCCGCTTCATGGCCGCCGTGGCCAACCAGAGTGTGATGCCGAGGAAAAAGAGAGCCAATCCGGCGCGGGACGTGTTGACCATGATGCAGATCAGCAGCACCAGCACACCGGGTCCGAAAATAATCCACCAGCGTGACTGGCGGCGGAAGGCGTCATAAGCCGCCGCTGCACAGAGCACGCTGGAGAGGGCAAAGTAACTGGAAGCATGGTTGTGATTGGCAAACGGGCCCATGCCAACCTGTCTGGGCTTAACGGTGTTGATCGGCCACCAGGGAATTTGCACGATGTTCCAGACATCCAGCAGTGACATGATTCCAATGATGACTGCCGCCACCCCGAGGATGCGCAGCGTCACACGCCTGCCACCATCACTGAAGTTTTGGCCGAGGCAGCTCCACAGCCAAATGACCACAGTGAGCATCAGAACCCAGGCCTCCAGAGTCGTCCACATTTCAGGTGAAACAGAACTGGAGAGCGGCACTGACCATTCCGTGGTTAAGTTCACCCGCCACTCCTCAAGGGGGCCAAACCAGCTCGCGGGCAGCAGGCCAATGGCCGGAGCCAGGGCAAGCCAGATCAAAGCCACCAGGGGTATTTTGCGAAGCCGGTGACGAGGCGGTGCCAGGATGATGGTCCCGCCCATGAGCACCAACGCCAATCCCACGGCCCAAGTTTCGCACGCTGTACCAAAGAAGATGACCAGGGCAGCGGTGAGTGCATAGAGCCAGGCGCGTGGATGCTGCCGGACTCCACCATCCGCTGAATCCGAATCCTCGGCGGCTTCGGTATCCGCGTCTGAGCCATCATCGACTTCAGGCCGGACTGAGATATCGACAGGCGGCAGTTCCCCGTCGGGGGCGGTTTCTGGCGGCACAGGCATCATGGCGTGGTGGTCAGCGATGGATTGAGGTCGATCACGTCAGAGAGTCTCTCATCCTGCTCGTTTGCGATGGCGCAATCAGGCAGCGCGCCCCAGCGCTCCAGGCAGCGCTCAAACAGTGTGGAGAAAGCATCAACACGGTTAAACCAGTCAGTTTTAAGGCCGTCATCCACCGGACAATGCAACACGCACCTTGCACCCGACTTCATGGGTAGGATGACGGGATGTGTATCCGGGGTATGCTTTTCTTTGAATCCGATCCATTGGAAACGTTGCCTCAGCACTCTGGTGAACTCCTCAAGATTTTCGCATTTTTCAATGTCGAATTCCAGCACGCGTGCGTGGGCTCTGATGTGCTCCAGACGGCGACGACGTGCCAGCGCTTGATTGATCTGTTCGCGCAAATTCGAATAGCTTCGCACGTATCCCAGGTAGCGGGCGGCAGCGATGGCCAGGAGGAACAGGACTGCACCCGCCACTGGCAGGGCAACACCTTTGGTCAGCAGGATGCTGATGCCCACAAGGCTGAGAACCACGCAAACCGAGTACATGGCCAGCAGTGCACGGCCTTTACTGTATCCCAGAAGGATGAGCCGGTGATGGATGTGCTCTGCATCGGCACTGAATATGGGCACTCCGCGTATGCTGCGGCGCAGGATGGCAAAGGCTGTGTCCAGAATCGGCACACCCAAGGCAATCACGATGACCAGCATGGCGGCGATGACTGAACCCTTGTTTGAGCTTATCAGCGAGACGGAAGCGATAAAGAACCCAATCAGATAGGCACCCCCATCACCCAGAAATATTTTAGCCGGGGGAAAGTTGAAGAACAGGAAGCCACTCAAGGCCCCGGCCATCAGCACAGAGATCAGCAGCACCTCCGGCATATAGGAGATATGGCCCACAAACGCCAGGGTTAGGGCAAGGAATAGGCCGAAGCCGCCCGCCAGGCCATCCATCCCGTCAATCAGGTTGATGATGTTCGGGATGGCGACCAGCCAAAACAGGGTCAGTGGCAGGCTCCACCAGCCCAGATCAACACTGCCCGCGCCAAAAGGATTGCTCAGCACATCCACCGAAACCCCCATCGAGTAGAGGATCAGCGCCACACCGATCTGCCCGATGAGTTTTACCCGCGCGCCTAGGGCTTTGAGGTCGTCAAAAAATCCCACACTGAACATCAGGGCATTGCAAAGCAGGATTGGAGCCCACTCCGTCCATTTCATTCGCCCCAGCATCAGCATCACGATCACTCCCACCATCAAGGCGGCGAAGATGGGCGCACCGCCCAGACGCGGAATGGGTTTGTCATGCTGCTTACGCCGCTCGTCAGGAGCATCCAGGCCGAGAGTGCCTTTTTTTTGCATGACCAGCAGCGTGCCTATGAGGCTGATCAAAAGAGCGGCGATAAAATAGCCCGCCATTTCAAGCTTGAGCGGCATGATGAGAGGTGCCGAAGGCCCCGTCACAGCGTCATATAGGGTGGCTAGATTCATGAAAAAATAGACTGAGTGATCAGCCGGCGGATGTCTGTCCAGCCTCAGTAATCATGTCGATCAACCGACCGCGCAAGAGCGTCTGCGAGTTCTCGGCAGCCAGGGCGCGACTCGTCATCGAAGGGGGGAGTGCGCCATCGTTGGCCGCTTCGGACAGGTTTTTCACCAAAGCACCGACATTGCCATGCCGGACTAGCCGGGCGTAGCGCTTGTCAGGCAACCGTTGTGCGAGGTCAGTGAGATGGCTTTCATCAGGACCAAGTGCTAGAAATGGCAGACCCAGTGCCAGGATGTTGTACACCTTGCAGGGATGCACAATGCCCACAAAGGGCGCACCCATCACGACGAGATGCAGATCCGCGCTGGAGAGTGAGGCCGAGAGCTCCGCGAGAGGCTGGTAGGGAAGGGTGGTGATGTTTCCCAAGCCGCGCTCGGTGGCGAAAGTTTTGACTTTGGCGAACTCACTGCCGCCGCCGATGAATACAAAAGCGATTCGCTCATCCCCGGCCAGTTGCTCTGCAGCCGCTAGCACGGTGTCCAGTGGGTGGCAGGGGCTGTGATTGCCGGAATACATGACCACAAACTTTGATGTCAACCCATGCTTCTCGCGGAAAGCCTCACGACCTGCGGCGTCCCAGCTCACGGCATCATCATGCGACCAAGGTGCGTCCACATGGATCACTTTTTCAGCCACTCCCTTGTCCATGAGCCTCCGGGCCATGAAGCGATCCAGCGCCACAATGCGGGCGGCACGCCCGAAACTCCAGTTTTGCAGGCTGCTCAGAACGCGCTCAGCCAGGCTTCCTGCACGCAGCCATCCGGCAGCGACCGCCTCATCAGGATTCAGATCCATGACCCAGGGAACCACCGCGCCGCCTTTAAGCGCCGCCACTGCAGTGCCCAGTGTCGAGATCAGTGGTGGAGATGTCAGGCAAACCGTCACATCGAATCGCGGCAGTCGCATTAGTATCCAGGCGGCGTTGAACCAAAAGAGGCCAAAGTCGACCAATCTCCGCCACTTTGTTTTCCGCCCAAGTCCCGGAGTCCAGATGCGATGAATCTCAATCCCTTCCCAGGTTTCTCGCACTGGGTAGCGGGCTTCGGGCTTGTCATATCCGCGGGATGATGCCACCACCGTTACCTCATGACCTGCGGCGCGAAGGCCCAGCGCCAGATCGGCTAAATACTGTGCCGTCGCCACATAATCTGGGTAAAAACACTGATTGAGTAGCAGGATCTTCATCACTCGATGCGGTTGCCCTCGCGCAAATGGTGGGCCGCGGTTTCGGACAAAAAGCACGCATAAGCATGGCGGATACCCGTTTTTAGGTCATAGCGCGGTTGCCAGCCCAGCGCGGCCAGCTTGGACGAATCCATGAGTTTGCGCGGTGTACCATCGGGTTTAGTCGTGTCCCAGATGATCTTTCCGGGATAGCCGACGGCCTCTGCCACCAGCTCCACCAGTTCCTTGATGGTCACTTCTGAACCGCTGCCGATATTGATCCAGTCAGGTGGAGATTCCTGCTCCATGAGAAGTGCGCAGGCATCCGCCAAATCATCCACGTGCATGAATTCGCGGCGCGGCGCCCCCGTGCCCCACGCTGTTACGACTGGATCATCTGCGAGTTTCGCCAGATGAAAGCGCCGGATCAGCGCGGGCAGAACATGCGAGTTTTCAGGATGATACTGATCTCCCGGCCCATAGAGGTTTGTCGGCATGGCGGAGTAAAAAAGTACGCCATACTGATGCCGATAAAACTGCGCCATTTTAATACCTGCAATTTTGGCAACGGCGTAGCCCTCATTGGTCGGTTCCAGCGGTCCCGTGAGCAAGCAATCTTCCGCCATCGGTTGCGAGGCGTGCCTTGGATAAATGCAGGAACTTCCAAGATTCAGAAGTCGCTTCACGCCTGCCTGGCGCGCCCCTTCAATGCAGTTCATGGCAATGGCCAGATTGTCATACAGAAACTCGGCGGGGTAGGTGTTGTTGGCGTGGATGCCTCCCACTTTTCCTGCCGCGATGATCACGGCGTCCGGCCTCTGCGCTGCATAAAATTCAAAGACGGCGCGCTGATCCATCAGGTCCAGCTCCAGCCTGCTGCGGGTGATGATTTCCACCCCTTCCTGGTTCTGGAAGCGGCGCACCAGAGCTGCGCCGACCATGCCATTGTGTCCTGCGATAAAGAGTTTCATCAGACTTTCTTCAAGTTGGCGATTTGCGCCTCATGTTGAGCAAGTTTCAGATCCGCATCAATCATGAGCCTGACCAGTTCCTTGAACTTCACCTTGGGTTCCCAGCCAAGCTGACGCCTGGCTTTCGCTGGATCGCCGATCAGCAGATCCACCTCCGCGGGGCGTTCGTAGCGTGTGTCATGGGAGACATATTTTTCCCAATCCAAATCCAGTAGTTGAAAAGCTTCCTGGCAGAATTCACGCACGCTGTGTGTCTCATTCGTGGCCACCACATAGTCGTCCGGGTTTTCCTGCTGCAGCATCAGCCACATCATCTCCACGTACTCGCCGGCGAAACCCCAGTCGCGCTTTGCATCCAGATTACCCATGTAGAGACGATCCTGAAGCCCCATTTTGATTCGTGTTGCCGCGCGTGTGATCTTGCGCGTCACAAAGGTCTCTCCGCGCCGCGGGCTCTCGTGATTGAACAGGATGCCGTTTGAGGCATGCAGGCCGTAGCTTTCGCGATAGTTCACCGTCAGCCAGTAGGCGAAAACCTTCGCGCAGCCGTAGGGCGAGCGCGGCCAGAAGGGGGTCGTCTCCGTCTGCGGCACCTCCTGCACTTTGCCAAACATCTCGGACGATGATGCCTGATAAAAATGAGACTTCTTTGCCAGCCCGGCCTCACGGATCGCTTCCAGAATTCGCAGCACGCCCAGGCCATCCACATCTCCCGTGTATTCAGGAATGTCGAAAGACACCTTCACATGGGATTGCGCCCCCAGATTGTAGATTTCATCCGGTTGCAGTTCATACAGCAGCTTCACCATCTGCACCGCATCCGCCAGATCCCCGTAGTGCAAAATCAGGCGTGCATTGTCCGCATGAGGGTCCTGGTAGATGTGATCAATCCGGCCCGTGTTGAAACTCGACGAGCGGCGGATGATGCCATGCACCTCATAGCCCTTTTTGAGCAGCAACTCCGCCAGGTAAGATCCATCCTGTCCGGTGATGCCTGTGATCAGTGCTTTCTTCATGCGTGAGGTTGTCGGGAAAGTTTGGGAGGGTTGTGGAATGCCTAGTTATTGAGAAGCCTGAATCAAAGACAAGACATGAATGTTCAGGCCGGCAACTTCCCTGAAGCTCTGGCGGCTCGGATTTTCAGTATATCCAAAGCCATGAGCCAGGAATCACGCAGCAAACGCACTTTGCCGCCGGGGGTTTCATGCCAGTCAATCGGCACCTCCTGGATGTGACAGCCTGTGTCCAGTAGCGCCACCATCAGCTCCACATCAAAGGCAAATCCATGCACTCTCAGCCGGTTTGAGATCTGTGCATAGGCCGCGCGCGGCACCATCTTCAGGCCGCATTGCGAGTCATAAACTGGAATGTCCAGGATTTCCGAAACCAGCGTGGCATAGATCCGCCCCAGCAGGTGCCGCTTGAACAGGCGATCCACCTGCCGCCCAAGCATCTTCACGCGTGAGGCAAAAATGGCCGTGTTGCCGTTCGTCATCTTGAGCAGGCGTGCCACTTCAGACGCGGAGCATGAACCATCCGCATCCACAAACGCCAGCCAGTCTGCTCCGCCATGCTCCGCCCAGCCTGCATACACCGCCCCGCCTTTGCCGAGGTTCCTCGGCAGCACTTTCAGTGGCAGCAGGCAGCCATACTTCCCCCGCAAGTCTTCAACGATGTCGCTCATACGGTGCACCTCATCAGCATCCGAGCCATCTTCGACAACCAGCACCCGCACGCCCCCCATCGCCTGCATGGTTTGGCAGAGTTCAGGCAAAAAGCCTCCAATACGTCCACTCTCGCGGAAGCACGGCACCACCAGATGGATGCTTTCAGTGGTCATCCTTCAGTCTTTTTTCAATGAGACGCAGCGCCAGCAGCATCTCTGCGAGCAGCCGTTGCAGCGCGTAGTGCCAGCCGCGCCAGCCATCCCAAAGAGTGCCTTTGATCAGCAGGGTGTAGATGAGGCTTGCCGGAATGGCCATCCACATGGTTAGGCGAAGCTTGTCCTGCAGGCGCAGTTTGGTGGGATCGGTGGCCGATAGTTTTTGGGCTTCCAGGAGCGCATACTTGTCCTGTGAAGACAACCAGCGTGTCAGGGGTTTGCGGTCATCATGATCGATGCGTGTCTGCAAATGGCCCAGCATCCCCGGCACATTCAGAACCTGTGTGTGACCGTCCTCAACATAGGTGCAGCGGCTTTTTTGAAACAGCACCGCTCGCGGCGGATACAATGACGCACGCAGCGCCTTGCTGAAGACGAGATAGCGGAATGCGGCATCATAGGCGTCAGCATCTCCCGGCAAACCTGACAACTCCTCTTCAAATCCGGAACCGAGAACATAGTCTGCATCCAGCGCCAGCACCCACGTCGTTGCCACCAGATCCACGCCGTGATTCCATTGCGTCGTGTGATCATCAAAGACACGCGTTTCTAACCGAACGTTTGGAAAACTCGTCGCGATTTGCTGCGTGGCATCGGTGCTGCCACTGTCCAGGACCACAATTTCAGTGGCCCACTGGAGGCGTTTCAGCGTCCGTTCCAGATTCGGCGCCTCATTGAAAGTGAGCACCAGAGGGGTGATGTCTTGGAGGCTCAGCATGACGCGATTTTTGATAACACCGTTTGGTAGAGTTCTGTCAGTTTACGGCTCATGGCAGCAAGTGAATACTGCTCTTGAGCACATTGTCTGGCAGTATTGCCGAGTCGTTTGCGTTCCACCGGATCTGCGAGCAGGCGGGTTATTGCCGCAGCCAGTGCTTGAGGATCCGTCGGTGTGAGCAGCACTGCGCTGGCTGATTCCGCGGCCAGGGCGACTCCGCTCGTGCTGATGCAGGGAAGACCGGAAGCCATGGCCTCCAGCAGGGCAATGCCAAAATTTTCCGACTCGGACGGCAATACAAAAATCGTGGCTGCGGCAAGTGCAGCCAGCTTTGTTTGACCTGATAAGTAGCCGGCCCAGACCACACGGCCCGCCAGATCGGGTTGATGAGTCCGCTCTTCGAGACCTTGCACATACTCTTCCTCGCCACTGCCGGCGATGACCAGACAGGCAGGTGCCGCTACGCGGGCAAATGCTTCCAGTAAAAGCTCCACATTCTTTTTCCGGTCGAGCCGCGAGAGAAACAACACGATGGGCCGGCCTGCGATCAGTGGGTGCTGCTCCAGAAACAGGGTGGCATTTGGCAGGCGATCAAAGGGCAGGAGATCAATCCCCAGTGGCACCACCGCTGGAAAGGCCTTGAGGCAGAGCCGCGCGGCGTCATCCCGTTCTTGATTGCTGGTGTAGTGCATGGCCGAGGCAAGGTTCAGCACCGGCCTGTCGAGCAGACGAAAGGACCAGGCCTTGATCCAGCGCCGACGATTGTTCATACCCCAGCTGTTGAGCACCCCAAGCGGCCGCACGATGAAGGGCACGCCGCGCAGGGATGCCGACCAGCCTGCGGCCAGCGTGCTGAACGAGAAAACCGTGTGAACATGCACCAGGTCGTAATCGCCCGCATGCCTCATCAACCAAAGGAACATGGGCAGTGACACTTTGTAAAACTCGGTCTGCTTCGGAAAATAAAACACACGAAAACCATCCCGCTCTTGAGGCCCTCCATGCGCGACACCGGACAATCTCCGGCCCATGCCATCATCATCCGTGGTCGCGACATCGATTTGGATGCCCCGTTCTGCCAGAGATTTTGCCATCGCCGGCAGCGCCATGCTTGGCCCGCCCTGAGTGGGGGACAGCGATGGAATGACGTGGAGGATTTTCACAAACCGGAAAGGAGAAAGCAGAAAGATGAAATCGAATGGCTAACGGTGTTCGAGCCAGCGTTCGAGCATGAATACAGCCCAGCGTTGATACCACGTGGGTTTAGCGTCGGGAATGCGGGACGTGGCGTCCGCAAAGTCAGTGCCCCATTCGGCGCTCAGCCATTTTTCATACGGGAAGAGAAAGCCGCGTTTGGCCTGGTTCGTCACCCAGGCCGGCAACTCTGGAACCGCCTCGATCAGCAATTGTTTGCCAGCACGCAGACGCAGCGCAGCGGGAATGCGTGACACTGTTTCAAATAGAATTCGATCCACCAGGGGAACACGCAGTTCGAGCCCATGAGCCATGCTCATCACATCGCTGTCTTTGAGGAGTTGGTTGCGCATGTACAGACTCAGCTCACAGGCGCTGATCTGGTCGAGCACATCGCCATCAGGCAGCGCAATGTCTGGTGCGGCATCCACCGCACTCACATCACATCCCGCGTAGCGTGCCGCCAGGGTCCGTGCATCCCGGCGCGTAAACAGCCCGCGGAAAGTCCGCCAGGAATGAAGCAGCGTCGGTTCCTGCTGGAGCAGGCTGCCGACGCGGCGCAGCGGCAGGCTCGGCATGAAGCGCTCCATGGCTGAGCCAAGCGCCGGGACGTGGCTTGCAAGGCGTGCCATCTGCGCCAAATGCGGCACTTTTTGAAAGCTTGGATAGCCACCAAACAACTCATCTCCGCCCAGTCCGGACAGCACCACTTTCATTCCCTGCTGTCTGGCAAATCCAGCCACGGTGAAGGTGTTGAAGCCATCAATGCTCGGCTGGTCCATGTGCGCGAGAAAGTGCTGGAAGCTTTCGGCGGCCAGCCTGGCATTCAGTTTCAGTTCATGGTGCCGGGTGCCGAAATGCTGCGCCGTGCGCGCCGCCAAGCTGCTCTCATCCAGGCCCGCGTCGTCCACGCCGATGGAAAAGGAGCTGAGTTCACTCTGCCCAGTCTCTTTAGCCAGGGCCAGCAAAGCGGTCGAATCAATGCCGCCACTCAGAAAGATCCCAACAGGCACATCACTGACAAAATGGTGCCGCACCGAATCCAGCAGTGCAGAGCGCGTGAGATTGACCGCTTCCTGCGGACTTGTTTCCCCCGGCTCAAACTGCAGTGTCCAGTAGGGACGCTCTTCAACGTGTCCAGCCTTCCAGAACAATTGATGTCCAGCGGGAAGACAGCGCACCTCTTTGAGCAGGGTGCGGGGCTCAGCCACACTGCCTGTTTCAAAGAACCCCATCAGCGCAGCGGGATCGAGCTGCGTTCCTGCCTGCCCGGTCTTTTGCAACACCTTCAATTCCGAGGCAAAAGACAAACGGCCGCCACCAGTCGTGTAATAGAGAGGCTTGATGCCAAAGGGATCGCGCGCCAGGAAGGCACGCTGTTCACGGGCATCCCAGATGGCGAAGGCAAACATGCCGCGCAGTTTCCCCACCATCTCCGGTCCCTCTTTCTGGTAGAGACGCAGCAGGACTTCCGTGTCTGAATGGCTGCGAAAAATAACACCATCGCGTTCCAGACTGGCGCGTAGTTCACGGAAATTGTAGATCTCTCCATTGAAGACGATGCTCAGCGCCGATTCCGGACAGTGCATGGGCTGACGCCCGTCTTCAGAGAGGTCAATGATGGCCAGGCGCGTGTGAACCAGCGTCACCCCGTCCGCCTCCCAGATCCCATGCCCATCAGGTCCACGATGCCTGAGCGCCACCAGTGCCTGCACTGCGAAATCAGGGCTTTTCCTGCCGAACTGTCCTGCTATGCCACACATGAGACGCTTCCTAGCCTAACTAAATCGACTGCTAAAGTCCGCTTTTCTAAACTTTACGCAGTGTGGTGATCAGGAACGAGCCCTGCTTGCAGGTATTGGTGATGAATCTGCACAAGGCGTTCGGAGTCAGACTCATCACCCAATCTTTGAATCTGGAAGGAGGGAGAGGAAAGACTTCCGATTTCTGACCTTTGATTTTGATTTCTTCGAGCACAAAGCCTTTGGATGCCACCAGATCAGACCATTCCTGTTTCGTGTAAAACCGGGCAATGGCGCCATCGGTGTGAAGTTGCACCAGTTCATGCAGTGAACTGGTCTTGAGGAATCCGCCTTTTAGAATGCCGCGGAACAGGCCCGTGAAGATGTAGTAATAAAGAAAACTGCGGTAATAGACCATGACGGTGGCCTTGCCGCCCGGGCGGAGCACACGGTTCATTTCCGCCAGAATCTGCCCCGTATTCGCGGAGTGATGGATGACTCCCCAGGTCCAGATGAAATCAAAGGAGGCATCGGGGAAATCCAGTTTTTCGGCGTCCATCTGACGAATCGTCCCCTTGAGACCAAAGGCCTCGAATCGCTTCGTGGTGCTCTGCACGGCATACTCGGTCAGGTCGATTCCAGTGTAGCTCTTGCAGTGTGGCGCGATGAGTTGGGCATGGCTGCCATTGCCGACGCCGATCTCGAGCACATCCATCTGTGGCAGTTTGGCAAAGGGAATGATCTCATCGAAAGGGCGTTCTTTCGGGGGCATGTAACGCGAGGAATCAAAGAAAAACCGGCAGTCAATCTCCTCGTAAAACTCGCGTGAAAACTCAGCCGCAGGGATGCGGTCCCCCCAGTCATAGCGCATGGGATTATTTTGCCACCACGAGCGATTTTGTGCCTGCCATTCGCCCTGCTTTTGCGCGTCAGGCAGTTCAGTCGGAGAAGAGAAGCCCGGAGGCAATTTTTGATTGGTGTCCATGAGTTTAAAGATTGGCGTAATTTTATATCGACGGCGCTTGGAGCATCCGTGTCCTGGCGATCACTATTTGGCATGCGCTCAGGACTTGATCGACTTCGATTCCTGTGAGGCATTCATGGCTTCGATTGCATACTTGCAGCAGGCATCCGGCGCATGGGACTTCATGCCTGATGACTTGATGACCATCCCCGTAAGGGAACCATCTTCCCGGCCAGTCGAGAGCTGAAAAAATCCCGACACAGGGTGTTTCCATGGCCGCAGCCAGATGCATGACTCCAGTGTCATTGCCCAGATAAAAAATCGCGTTCTTTAGCAGTGCGGCGGATTCTCGAACAGTCAGGTCGCCGGCGGCACACAGCCCCTTTCCCCATTGGGCGAGCAACTGGTGGCCCAGTTCCCGATCCTCACTCCCGCCAAAGATGACCGGTAGCAGGCCGTGCTCTTCGATGAGTTTCTTTCCGACCGCCATATACCGCTCTGATGGCCATTGCTTCGATGACCACTTTGATCCAGCACAGACAGCGAACCAGCCACGCGGGGAGAGGGATGAACCTTGATGATTTACCCACCAAGCATCTGCCTGGGCTTGTTCGTTGGTGGTGATCCCCATGTCCATGCAGCCCGTGCCCGGTTTGATTTCAGGCAACCCGCTCGCGGCCAGTCGTTTCAACAATGCATCTGCCTCATGCATGACCGGAACCAGTGAGCCATCCGCAGATCTGGGCAAGGGGTCTTCAGGGTACCCGTCGAAGCCGAGAGTCTGTCTGATCCCCGCAAACCGAAAGAACCATGCATCCCGCAGGCGTTGTTTTGGGCTTCGAATCGTCGGCAGAAGGTAGGCCACGGCGTCAAACTTCATCCTCCGCAGGGTCAGGATCGTTAGGAACAGCGACAGCAACCGACCCAGAGATGAGCCGCCACGATACTTGATGTAACGCTGCACCAGTCCCTCGGGTGGCAGCACCTGTTCTGGCGGGAGTTGATTTCCATGCTGCGGGATCTCGCTGAGCAGCGTGAACTGGGCGTCTTTGAAATGTTCGCGAAGCAGCCAGAGGCTGGGAAGCGCTGCGATCGTGTCGCCAATCTGTCCGAAGCGGTAGATCAACAGGCGATGGATGTCAGGCATGATACGCAGGGGATCTGGATCAAATCAGCGGCAATCTGCCAATGGTGAATCCCTTGAGGATCATTCCTTCATCAGCCAGCGCATCAGACTGGTCCCGAAGAAAGAATTCATAGCCCAGTAGGCAAGGCTGAGGGTAACTAATGAGCCAATAATCTTCACATTAGATGCCTCAAAAGAAAGCACATTGGCAAATAAAATGGCAGTACCAATAGCGACTCCGAGGAGAGTTGAGTTTTTGTTGCGGCAACACACCCTGTAAATGCTGCCCATCAACAATCCCAGAGCACAGATGGGCAGGTACATCCCGAGGCTGCCAAAATCCGCGTAACTCTCCGCCATGTAGCCGATGCCGATCGAGGTTCCTGATTCCATCCCTGCAAGCCTCATGCCAGTGAAGCGTCGGGCACGGGCGGAGTCGTCCAGAACTTTTTTGTCCGGAAAGAGGATTCGGGGCGTCAACACATGCGTGACGGCTCCCAGCCAAAGCTCCCCATCGGAATGCGACTCGGCGGCAGGAACATGGCTGAGAACAGAACCAAAAAAGCCAATGTAAGACACACGAGCGACGGTGGACTTGAATCCCTCCTCCATCTTTTGTGCATCCATGCGGGAAATGAGCATCCTGATGACCTCCAATTTGTCCATGGTGGTTGCGCCACCTTTTTGGCGCCATTGATGCTGCAGATAGTTTCGATAGTCCACCTTGATCACGGACCAGAATAATGAGGCAAAGAACCCCAAGGTAATGAAAGCCAGGGCAAGACCACGAATCCGGAGATTCATGCCTCTGGGGAGCCCGACCACCACAATGAGGAGCATCATGATGCCTTCCTTAAAGCTGCCAAAGTAACCCGTGAAGCCGCTCAAAAACTCCAGCAGGACAGCGGTCAGGAGGAATCGATAACCTTCATCCCTGACCAGGACACGATAGGCCAGTAGGTAGAAAAACACCCATTTGATGGTTCCAATAGGTGTTGCGAACTGACGCAAGCTCCCAAATTTCCAGGCAATGGCCATAACGGATGAGGCGAGAACGAACGCAATCAACCAAATCACAAATAAACGACCAAGTGGTATCTTCTCCAGTTTGTTTTCCATCTTGGCCGCTATAACAGCTCCACGTCCGACCGAGTCGAGTGCTGATCTCATGCCGACCGCCAAGACCATGATCCCGCCGAGACTGAGCCAGGTGGCCCTTTCCAATTCGGGAAAGTCGATCACCTTTTCCAGCGGCGTGCTGTAAACGTCAGCATAAAAAACCAATGCCACAACCTGCAACCACTGCATGGCACAGCAGGCGAGGAGAATGGGGGATTCACCTTTGATGAACAGCAGGCTGGCCATGATCGGCAGAGAAAGGCAGCAGGCTGCGGTCAGCAGGGGGTAGATGCTCATCCCTCCCCACAAAGCTCCAGCGAATGCGACGATCCATACCCAAAGGGGAAGAGGTTGAATCAGTCCAGAGGCACGGGGGCGGATCAGGGGGCCATGATCCCCTCCCCGCATGGGCAGGCGTGTCATTCCCGGACGTGGGGAATTGGTTTCACGAAGTTGACCGATCATGAGGAACGCGAATTAAATATTGGAAGGGCAATCATCCCAACTTTTGGGCCTGTGAGGAAGCCATCATTTGGATGAAACCAGAGACAAACTGTTCACTGCTAAAATGCTGCAAAACGTGCGGACGGGCCGCGGCTCCGAATTGACGGCGAAGTTCTGCATAATCGAGCAATTCCCCCAATTTCGACGCCAGCGCATCCAGGTTCCCGGCTTCGACCAGAAACCCTGTGCCGCCATCCTGGATAATCTCGGACAGTCCCCCTCGGCGGAAGGCGACGACGGGCAGGCAAAAAAGGGCGGCTTCGATGGCGATGAGACCAAAGGGTTCCTCAAAACAGCTCGGAACGGCGCAGATATCAATGTTGGAAAAGATGTGCGCTCGATCTGCGACGAAGCCATGCCAGAAAACGCGGTCAGTGATGTTCAAGACCGCCGCCTGTTGTTTCAGTCGGGTGATATAAAGCGGTGAGCCAGAGCCAAAAAAATGCACTTCAGCCTCGGGGTGACTGCCTGCCATTTTGGCGACGGTCTCCAGCAGTAGGTGATGTCCTTTCCATTCCTCGACCTGCCCGACGATTCCAATGCGAATGCCATCGCCGTTTCGTGGAATCGGACCATTCTCGGGCGCGATGTCCTTCACCCCATTGTACACGACATGAATCTTCTCTTCAGGAATGCCAACTCTGAGCAGTGATTGTTTCACGGAATGTGAGACCGCGACAAACCCATGCAGGCGTTTGGAAAACTGGCGGAACACCCAGCCATAATGCGCTTTGTCGGGAAGCACCTCATGAATCCAATACCAATCCCTGCGGGGGGTGAGAAGCGGAAACAGCAGCAGGAGGTGATGCCAGCTTGTGTGGATGACATGCTCCGGCTTATCCGCCCGCAGAAGGCGGCGGTAACGCTCCCAAAGCCTTGGCAACCGCAGCATTTGTAAAATCGTCATGCACAGGCATTCCCATTGTAGCGTCGCTGAAATGGAACCCAGATCCATGAGGCCCACAGGGAAGCCAAGAGCCGTCAGCCTTTTTTGATAGGTTCCGTCGTTCCAAAAGCTGGTGACATACTGAACGACATGTCCTTCTCGGCGCAGTCCCTCACCGAGTTCAAGGGTCATGATCTCCTTGCCCGAGACATTCTCGGCACGGCTGACAATGGCGATCCTCATCAGGATTGTCTCCTCCATGATTGATGGCTGCCATATGGACTGGGTCCAAAAGGCAGCAGGTGGGGCATCGCTCTGGGACGAGGGCGGTCGTGATTCATGGAATGGGGGGGCGGACAGATGCAGCAGAGCCGCGGACTTGCCAAGTCGGAGATGACGTCCGCTCACTTACTCATCAAACTAACAAATTCAGCGACAAATCGATCACGGCTGAAGTGCTTTCTGCTGTGCTTCGCAGCAGCGGCACCCATTCGGTGTCGAAGTTCAGCATCTCCGAGCACCTCGTTCATGCGTTCCGCCAGTTCAGCGGGTTTGCTGGGATGCACGAGAAAGCCAGTGATCGAGTCTTGCACAATTTCAGGAAGCCCGCCACTTCGGGAGGCGATGACTGGCAGGCCAAAAAAGGCTGCTTCGATGGCCACGGTTGGCAGGGGGTCGGGAGTTCGACTGGGCACGACGCAAATATCCAATTCTCCATAAATGTCCTTTCGGTCCGCCACAAAACCGTGCCAAAAAAGGCGACTGCCCAATCCCAGCACCTCCGCCCGCTGCTTTAATTCGGCGACAAAATCCAGGGAACCGTCGCCAAAGATATGCAATTCCGAGATCGGGTGTTTGGCCGCGACGAGGGAAAAGGCTTCCAGCAAATCCTGATGCCCTTTCCAAGATCCGATCTGTCCCGCGATTCCGAAGCGGACTCCGCTCCAATGCCTGGGCGGCACTCCTCCAGCAGGTGCTGGGTCACTCAATCCGTTGTGGATCACATGGATCTTGTCCTCGGGAATGCCGATCCGCAGCAGAGACTCTTTGACGGCTTGAGAGACCGGCACAAAACCACGCAGCCGACGTGACAAGGCACCGAGAACTTTTCGATACTGTGGCTTGTCGGGAATCATTTCATGGAGCCAAAACCAGTCCCGCCCTGTGTTTAGAAATGGCCAGAGCACCAGGAGGTGATGCCAGTTGGTGTGAATGATTTGGTCAGGGGTCTCTTTCCTCAAAAAGCGCGCGTAGTCCAGCCAGAGTCCCGGTACGCGGATCAGTTGATCGGCGGTCATTCGCAGGCACTCCAGAGTCATGGTCGCCGAAATGAAACCAATCCTCATGCATGCCTTGGTGAAACCCAACTCGTCTAGCCGCGCTCTAAATTTTCCATCTCCCCACAGGCTAGTCACATAGCTGACCTCATGCCCCGCCTGGAGCAGTCCCTGACCAAGTTCCAGAGCCATCATTTCCTTGCCGGAAAGCAGGCCCGCTCCGCAGATGATGGTTACTTTCACAAGGTACGCGGGTAGATTTGGATCCCGGATGTTTCTCAACTTTTCATTTTTCAGCGTTTTCGTAGCACGGCCAAACTATGCACTGTCTCCACCAGTTCGAAGGCGGGGTCTTTTGAGGCCACTTCGGAAAAAAACTGGGTGGAACCAAGGACTCGATATGGCTCGGAAGGAGGAGTGATGGCATCATGAAGACAGAGTATTCCTCCAGACTGAATCCTCGGGGCGACGATCCGCCAATCTGTCTCAATCCCTGCTCGTGAATGATCTCCGTCAATGAAGGCAAAGTCGAGATCAGCGGGGATCAGTTCCTGGGCATTCGAGCTGAATTCCCGAATGATCCTGACCGCATTTCCCACCTTGGAGCGCCTGAAATGGCGCTCAGTGATACTCCAGCAGGAGTTGGGTTTGCCGCCAGTTTCAGGCCAGGGATCGACACAATAGAGCAGGCCGCCATGAGCGAGGGCACGAACGATGCGGACCGCCGACACGCCTTGAAAAGTACCGATCTCCAGAGCCACACGCTTTCCTTTGGCGTGACTAGCCAATGCGAGTAACTCGCTTTCAATGGTCTGCGTGCATGGTTGTGCAAGGTGAAGGGCATGAAGCAGGTTGAGGATTCGGGGGCGTCGATCGAACATGGAAAAAGCTAGAATCATTACGATAAGGGCGGAATAAACGAATTTTCAAAGGCCTTTTTTTTGACCGAAATAGGACATGTGTCGGCCAAACGGGAAGGCCAGTCGCCTGGCGAACGAGTTCTTAAATTGCTGGGTGCATAGCTTCGCTGGGTTCACCCTCGGCAAAAGCAGCCACTGATGGTGGCTGCTTTCCATGGTTTTGACCGTCAGCCCCGCGTCCCGCAAGTAACCTCGGATCATCCAGAAGAAAAAGAAGTTCTCGCGTGGCTGCACGCCTGAACCCGAATTGAAGGGCCTGCCGGTCAGCCATGAATGAAGCCATCCAATAAGCATTCCGTTGAGATAGTTCTCAGTCGTCAGGCAGAACTTTCCACCAGGCTTCAACACACGCGCCATCTCACGCGCCATCTGAGGTGGATGCGGGACATGCTCCATGCATTCGCAACTGATGACCAGATCAAACATGGCATCTTCAAATGGCAGGGCTTCTGCATCCCCTTGCACAAATTCCACCGACGACTCCTGGGTCGTGGCGGACTCTCGGGCGATCTCAATGGCCGTCAGGGAAAAATCCAAACCCACGATGCGAAACTGCGGAAGCTTTTTCGACAGCCAGACCGCGAAGCCTCCGCGCCCGCAGCCGACTTCCAGCACACGGCAGGCCGGATAATTCTGGATCTCCCGATACACCGACTTATACCATGGATGCTCCAAGGGAGACGCGGTCTCTCCTGAGGATTTCATCTGCTTGTGCCACTCATCGTAGTCCTTGAGGATGTCGGCTGGATTTTCCGTGTTGTTGTCTTGCATGAGATGCTCGGATTCAGGAGTTCTTGAGAAGGGCGTAGGCGTCTGCCACGGCCTGCACGCTGCTTTGGAAGGAAAAACCATCCAGCAACTGAGGGGACACGGTACGGTTCGCTTCTGGCTGGGCCAGTTTGCAGAGGCAGTCTGCCAACGCGCTGCCATCGCCAAACGAAAAGGTCTGGTTCGGTGGCTGAACGCCCAGATCTTCCGCACTGCCGCAACGGTCACTGATCACGCACGGCAGTCCGCTCGCCATCGCCTCGTTGACCACGAGGCCCCAGGTTTCACCATAGTCGCTTGGCAGCACCAGGCAATCGGCGGCCACATAGGCATCGGTGATTTGTGTTTGGTTCAGGAAGCCGGCGAAGGAAGCGGAGGGCACTTCTGATCTCTGGTTTCTGACCTCTGACTTCTGACTCTCAGCATCGAAGACGACGTGGCAGGCAGCGCGGAGTTCGGGGCCGAGTTCGCCGGAGCCAGTGAAGAGCAGATGGAGTTTCGGCAGTCGTCCGCTCGCGATCAAAAGCTGGGCCGCTTTCACTAAATCCATTGGCCGCTTCTTGGGGATGAACTTGCCACAGAACAAAACGCAGAACGCATCCTCAGGTATGCCCCACCGCCTTTTAATTTCTGCTTTCTGCTTTTCTATTTCAGCTTTCTGTCTGCCGAACCTCTCATTGTCCACGCAGTAGGGGGCGGATAGAAGTCGGTCAGCCTTGATGCCATGGCTCTCATAGAGTCTGCGATTGGCCTTTCCGATGCAGAGAAACTTATCCACGCGGACGAACAGCCAGCCCAGCAGCACGCGCTTCACCCGTTGTTTCCAGAGGGAGGCGGGCGGTGCCAGATCGTTGCTCTCGCCGCGCAGCCAGACTTTCACTCCGGCTTTGCGCGCCTCATGCACCGCCTGCCAGTAACCTGCCACCTGCCAGCCTTGAATCCACAGGGCTTTCGCTCCGCAGGCACGCAGCTTTGCGGCGAGTGGTTCACTGGAACGGCACTTCCAAAACGAAGCGGGGGTGACATCCAGCGGCGTCTTCAAAAACTGGTGGGGATAGCCAGCCAGCATGTCCAAGTCCCAGGCAAAGTGGGCGCCAAACTCCTTGTCATGACTCACGCGTGTGGCGTGATCGCTCAGGTACCAAACTTCAAACGGCACCCGGCCATCCCGCGCCAGTGCCTGCCAGAGCGGCACTTGGTATTGGATGGGGTGGGTGGAGAGGATGATCAGCATGGGTGTCTAGGCTTGTGCGACGATCCATGAGGTGTGCTCCTCCATGGCCCCTGCCTCATAGGCGGCAACCAGCTCTGGAAGATTGTCCAAACGCTTCAGGCAACTGACAAGTCCGTAACTTTGCAAAATCCGCATCCACCCGTTCCCACGCGCCACCTGATACACGGAAAGTTGCGTGTAGTGCCTTTGCAGAAACTGCACGATTTCCCCATGAGTGTGGGCCGTCAGCAACTGCGGGTGAAGTTCCAAAAACAAAGTCGGATGGCAGCGCTCGATCAAGGCCTGAGCGCCCTCGAGGACAGAGCCTTCAAAGCCTTCGACATCAATCTTCATGAAATCCACCTGGGGCAGGCTCAATGAATCCAGCCTTCGAACCTCAACGTTCATCGATCCATTTTCCGCCGCATGTGCATTCAAGCCAGGCTCGAAGCTGATCACCCCGTCCTTACTTCCAGCGGCCACTGGCAGGATGGTGATGCTTGGTTCCAAATGATTTCCAGCCACGTTGGCCCGGAGTTCGATCAGGTTGGTCGGATCAGGTTCCAGGCAGATGATCGCGCCTTCCCCTTTCAAGTAGGCGGCCAGCATCAAGGCGTAACCACCAATGTTGGCTCCCACGTCCACCAGTATCATACCTGGCCGGACAAGTTGCTTCAACAGATGTCGTTCTTCGACGTAACGTTCACCCTGCAACCATAGCAGCTGCTGGGCCTTGGAACGCGAGACATCCAGAAACAGAGATTTCCCAAAAAAGGGTCGCTTCACCATGGATGGCTCACTCACTCCACGAAAAATGACGGCTGCGATCCTCAGCGCGTGCAGACGATAGACAAAGGCGACTCCACGCCCCAGATGCCAGAATAGGTTCTTCATCCGATTTTCTCGAGAAGGTTGCTCCATCGCCCGCCATAGATTTGCCAACTGAGCCGTTCACGGACGGCAAGCACCGCCTGCTGCATCTGTTGACGCAAGGATGCGTCTTGGGCCAGTTTTTGAATTCGCCCGGCCAGCGCATCAATGTCTCCTGCCTGGATTAAAAAGCCGGTTGAGCCCTCCTGGATCAAGTCAGCGGCCCCCGCCTCATGCGTGGCGATCAATGGCAGGCCAGTGGCCAGCGCTTCAATCTGAACTTGGGCAAGGCCCTCAAAAAAACTTGGGAAGACAAACACATCAGCCTGCCGCATGAGGCTCGCCACCTCCTGTCGGTTTTTGGGACCCAGCACCTTGACCGTCGGTGGCATGGTTGCTGTTTCGCTGGTCGGAATGCCGCCCGATCCGGCAAGCCAGAGTTCTGCGTCAGGCAGGGAGAGTCTCCGCCAAGCTTCCAGCAGCACCGGCAGGCCCTTGCGTGCGGTCAGTCCGCCGACAAAGAGAAACACCACCCTCTTTCCGCCGCGTTTCTCAGGCGGATGAAACAAAGCCAGATCGGTGCCGAAAGGAATGATGCGGATCTTGGATTCATCGACACCTTCGGTCACCAGCGTCTGCTTCACAAAATCACTGGGTACCACGATCACATCTGCCAGCGCATGCTCCTCACGCTCAACCGCCACGATCTCAGCCGACTTCTTCGGAGCAGAGGTGCTCCATTCGGGGAAACGCTGGCGTAAGTTTTCAAAGATGCGCTCCTTGGCTGTGGGATGCCCGATGCTTTGATCGAGGATAAATGTCCGTTTCAATGCCTTGGCCCGCCGCCCCAGCAACCAAGCTGACGTATCAAACCCAATCACTATATTGGTTGCGAGGATTTCGCGATCTGGAATGGCTTCTTGAAACCGGCGGTTGCGCTCGAAGAAGGCTGCCTCTTCTCCCACCGAGCGTGCTGCCTTGCGCGCCTGCCAGTCCATGAGTGGCAGGGTGCGGAGCTTTGAACGAGGGATCTCCATCATGCGTTTTCCGAGACGACGGCTGATGTTTGCCGGGCAGAGTTTCAAGAGCCGCGCGGCCCAGCCATGTTTAGCCAGGGCAAACCCCGTCCAGAAGCGATGCAGCAGCCCGTTCGAACTCAGCTCGCGGGCCAGATGCGGCGCATATTGCGTGCCTGGATGCACGAGCAGAACTTGCGGCTTGGATGCTGTCACTCGTTGATGCCTCTCAGGTCTTCGGTTTGCGGAAGGCGATCATGAGTTCGTGGCCTTCCATCGGCAATAGTTTCGGACTGCCGTCCCACGCTCGGAGTGCTTCCATCGGGTAGGGATGTGTGGCTGCAATGAAAGCGCGGCGATCACTCATGCGCTGAATGAACACATCGTCGATCAACTGTGGATGAACGCCGCCCCAGCTCCGATGCCAGCCTTTGGGATTCCTGGCGCGAAGCGCCAGCGACCCGTTGGGGGTGAAAGCGATGAAGAGCCCTCCGGGGCGCAGCGCCCGTTCTCCGAGTGCGATCATGCTCTCCACCGACGGCACATGCTCGATCACATGACAGGAGAGAAACACATCACACGACTCCGGGCAGATGTCGGCCAGTTCCACCGTGGCGATCTTCAGTTTTTCTCGCGCATAGTTGGCACGTGGCTTGGAAATCTCAAAGGCCTCCACCGAGAACCCAGCCTGCTGGAGCTGATGACTGCCGTAGCCCCAGGAGCAGCCAAAATCCACTACATGGCCGCCTGGTGTCCCGCCCAGGGCGCGGATCACTTCGATGTAGCCAAGGTAGCTTGTGCTGAGACTCGCGAAGTTTTCCCTTTTCAAGGCTTCGAGGTCGGCGTCTGTCGGCAAATCCGTGGTCGTGCTCTCTTCGTAATCGCTCTGATAAAACTGCTCGTTCTCTTCCTCCGTCGTGGTCGGCGTCCTGAAGAGCAGCGCGCAGTGGTTGCAACGGCGGAACGAGGTAACCAGCCACTTGCGATCCAGCGCAGGACCGCCCATGCCGCCACAGGAAGGACAGTGGAAACCGCGATTCAAGATCGACTTAATCGCGCACAGGCGAAGGTAGTGAAGGCTGCGCATGTTCAGTCAGAAGTGTGTCTGGTTGGCAGCAGGCGTGCGGGCACGCCTGCGATCACGGACCCTGGAGGGAAACTTTTAGTGACGACAGCACCGGCGGCCACGACGCAGCCATCACCAAGCTCCACGTCTTTGAGGATGACGGCTTTTGCCCCGATCCAGCAGCGGCTGCCGATCTTGATGCAGCCCTTCTGCATGGGCTCGTTTCCAGGTGAGAGGCCCAGACCAAAGCTGTGATTGCTGTCCGTCATGTAGATATCCGGGCCGAACATGTTGTCGTCCCCGATCTCGATCAGGCCGCAGGCGTCGAGCATGACATTGCGGTTGAAGTAATTGCCGTTCCCGATCTTGATGCGGATGCCATCGTGATCGGTGTTCTCCGGCCAGAGCCAGCAGCCCTGGGTGAAGGCATTCAATTTGCCGATCTCGATCTGCGACACGCGGCGGCAGCGGCCACCGCCTTCCATGCGATTGGGAGAGCCTTGCTTCATGCCCAACCAACGATAGGCAAAAAGCCTGATCCGGCTCATCAGCCCGCGCGGCGCATTCAGCAGCAGGGATTCAATCTTCATGGGCACAGGGTTCTGTGGTTTCTAGCGGCGGGAAAGGGGCCAGCGGCCTTGTTCCGTGTGACAGCTTTCTGTAGTCCAAGATGGCCCGGGCACTCACCGCCTTGCGGGAACAGAGGGCGGCGGGCAGCGCCTGGAGAAACATGCTCAGGCCATCCAGAAACGCCTGCGTCATGCCGTGCCGCCAGGCATGGATGAAATGCCGCCAGGTCCTGGCGGGCAGAAAAAGAGGCAGCAGCCAGGCCGGTGTGCGCCGCACGGTCATCACGAGGTCATTGCAGACCACAGAGCGGTGTTGTGCGGCAAAGTCACGAGCCACGCTGGTCTTGTCATGCCAGACGTGAACCCCTGGCAAGGCCATGATCTCATGGCCGGCATTAATCAGCCGAAGACAGAGATCTTTTTCCTCTCCGCCGTAGCTGCCTGGCACGGCATCATACACACCGACTTGCCGGACCGTCTTCAGCTTCAGGATATGACCGCAGCCGATAAAGATGCCTGTGCGCTGGGCTGGCTGCCTCTCCACCGGTTCGGCCCGGTCGGGTGAAAGGATGTCATAGGCCACAGCCGCGACGTTGGGGCGTCTCTCCATAAGACTTACGGCCAGCGCGATTTCATCTTCCCGCAAAAACCATGAGTCGTCATCCAGGCTGACGAAGTAGTCCACGCCTTCGGTGAGCATCCATTGATTGCGCGCAGCCATGTAGCCGCGGCCAGGTTCCCAGCGAATCCATTCCACTTCAGGATAGCGCTGTGCCAGTTCTGGAGTCGCGTCCGTCGAGCAATCGTCAATGACGGACACGCGCACGCGGCAGCCTTTCTGAGCGAAAGCGGACTCAATGGCCTTGGGCAGAATCTCAGCACGGTTGTGCGTGACGATGCCCACCAGCACGGAGGGTGGCTTTTGCTGAGGGTTCTGGTCAGATAACTGGGTGGATTCACAGCCGTCATCAGCGCTTTCCGGCAGGCGTGGTTGACGCGACCTCAGATAAGAAAGAATACCGAGCCGCGGCATCGGGCGACGCAGGTGGCGGAATCCCCAAAGGCTGGCAGGGATTCCCCATAAACCTGAGGCAATGCCCGCAAAGCGTCTCTGGCCCGCCATGAACCAGATCACATTGGCTACCTGCAGTGCTCCATAAATCCAGAGTGTGATGGGGTAACGCAGCCAGGTCAGCAGCGCCGCATTTTGGATGGTGGCGGTAGTGATCTCCGGCCGGCTGTGATGGGTCAGTTCGGTGTCGTGGAAGACCCGGAGATCATTGCAAAATCTGATTTGGTGGCCTGAGGTGTGCAGTTGCAGGGACAGGTCTCGCTCCTCCAGCCCATAGGCATCCGGGCGGTCAACGTATCCGGACAAGGTTCGATAGACAGAGGCTCTCAGGGCATACCCGCAGCCAGTGTAGTCAGTCACGATCTCAGACGTTTCCCTCAGGGGCGGCATCCTTTCATTTCTCTGGGAGATCACTGTGGCGAAGCAGGCGGCTTCGGGTGAATCCTGCACATGTTTGATCAGTCGGGCGAAATAATCGTCATCCACTGGCCAGGAGTCATCATCGAAGGAAGCAAACACTTCATGGCGTCCAGCCAGGAGGCAGCGGTGACGGCCTCCGCCAGGGCCAACCCGATGCGGTGATGAGATCACCTTCACCGAGGGGAAGACCTGGGCGAGCCTCTGCTCCAGGACAGCATCGCTTGCATCCACATGCAGGATGATTTCCGCAGGCACTGGGTCACAGGCCAGGATGCGTTCGATGGCCTGAAACACACGCTCCCCTCGGGAATACGTGGGGATGCCAACTGTGATGGGAACCGTCGCTGACATGATCAGATCAACCTTCTCAAACTACTTGCGGCACTCGATCGCCAGACCGGCCACAAACCGCTCCGGATTTTCGACGGCGAGGAATGACTTGTTGGCGGAATCTCCGGCCTGACACCGGCGAATACCGGTAAATCCTGCCTGCTGAAGCTCGGCAATCATCCCTTTCTCATCCCACATCCAGAGGTGATGTGAGTTGCCTAGGTGCTCGCGAATGATGGCCTTGATCCCTTTGGGGCGCCTATCACGGCCGAGGTGGGAGTAGCGCAGGAAATTGGAAAGCGCCTCCGGCTTGGGATTAGACTGATAGGCAACTACAAGTTGCGCAAAATCAGGCACCAAGATACGGCAGGTGCCGCCAGGTTTCAGATAGCTGTGGGTGTTGCGCAGGGCGATGCGGAAATCCTCCAGCGCCAGATGCTCCAGGATGTGCGAGCAGAAAATGGCCTCACAGGAGTCGGGCTGGAGATTCATGCCGCGTACGATGTCACCATAGAATACAGCCTCTGGAAAGCGTGGCTTCAGCCACTTCTTGAAGATCCATCCGAGCAACGGCAGGCGCTGCAATCTCAGCGTCGGGCTGGCATCGCAGTTGTGCCAGCCGTCTCCCGTGTCCAGGCCGCAGCCGTAGTGCAAATTCATGAGTTTGTGTGCAATTCTGTTAAGCAATCTTGTCGAGCCAGTGGCTCGAAAGAAATCAGCCGGTGGTGAAGCGAGGCTCTGCAAGCGGGAACCACCGGATACCGAATGATTGTGCATTGAGGTGTTTTGCGCTCCGGCATGAGCGCGAGAATGATGGTCGCTGCACAGACAGCATTGTTTCGATATGACTTCTCGCGCCCCTCAAGGGCGCGAACCGGCGAACACCTCGGAGGCTCGTATTCCAGGGGTTACGCTCGTTCCTTGCGCCACCCCTGGCTAATCTCTTTCGAGCCTTCGGCTCGATCAACAAATAGAGATGGGCATCATGGCTGAACGGCATTGAGATTAAACGGGCGTCCCGGAAGCTGGGCGTAGCAGGCGTGAGATCGCCAAACCTTTGCCGTGAAGGTCGCTGAAAAAAAAGGGCCGGGAGTGTTTCTGAACCACTCCGGCAAATAGTTGAAAGGCCTCCCATAAAAACAGGCGGGCGTAATCCAACAGTCCGGCGCGCTTCAGGATCTGGGTCATGACGTAGTGGCGGTTGATAAGTTCCATCGCGGAGAGTTCGGCGGGATCGGATTTGTGGGAGCCGGGCTGGCTGTCGTGGAAGATGCGGGCCGTACGCGCATTCGCCAGTTTCCATTTTCGTCCGACGATGACCGAGAGCGTCACATCCTCCATCAACGAATAGCCCGTGAAGTGAGCAGGAAAGGGCGGCTCAGGCAGCGCCTCACGGCGATACATTGTGCAGGTCGTGTTAAGCCATTCCACGGGCACGATTTCTGGCAGTTCGGGACGATCTTCCGGCAGCAGATTCACTGCTGGTCCCAGAATACGACCGGCAAAACATGTTCCATTTCCACCCATCAACCTGAACATGAAGCGTGAGACCCTACCTGGGTTCTGGTAGCGCTGGTTGGTGATCATGGCATTCACGCCGCCGATCTTTGGATCTGAGTTGAGCGCTGACCAGAGACGCGCCACACACTCCGGCTCAAGGAGAATGTCATCATCGAAGAACCAGATCACGGGCTGGGTCGCCAGCGTCACCCCTTGATTTCGCTGTGCCGCCGCACCGAGTGCTTCTGCACGTCGATAGCTCACTTTACAGAGGCCATTCGTACTGCTTGCAAAAGCCTCGACCACCTCATGTGTCGCATCATCCACAGAGCCATCCACCACGATCAACTCCGCGGGCAGCTCACCCTGCTTCACTAATGAGTCCAACGTGCGCACCATCACCTCAGCACGATTGCGAGTGGGGACAATCGCACTCATCTCAAAAACCCTTGGTGTTGACGGTGAAAGGTTCACTTTATAGAAAGCCTCAAAACTGACTAATCTCACCAAAAACGTCTGCTAGCGGCAATTCAAGGATGCAGGACGCTATGACGCCGGTTTTGTAGCCTCGATGTATAACGATTCAACTTCACGCGAAGCAGTATCGATAAGCATCCTTGGATCACTACCGACTCCAAAGGTCCGCCGTGTCACCTGAACGAATTGATTCAATTCGAGCAACTGTTTCAGCATGTCAAAATCATGAATGAACAAGTGACCATGTGATCGGAAAATTCGATTCACACTCATGATCGGGCTGTAGAGCGACTTGTATGAATCATCCGAAGCGTAGGGTAGCGTAACGTCGGCTCTTCCATTCATAATCTCGACATAGCGTGACAGATAGATCTGACCATCTGGGACAACGATCCGAATGACGCCTCCAGGCTTGAGTAATCGAAAGGACTCGAGCAGCACCTGATCTACAGCAGCAAACGGCAGGTGCTCCAGACAGTGTTCTGTATAGACTCCATCAAGAGAACCCGAATCAAGAGGGATACCCTTTGTAACATCCCAGCACAGATCAATGTGGGTTCGCCATTCGTAATCCATGTGGATAAAGCCATCATGGGTATTTGGTCCGCAGCCAATCTCTAGATAGTTCTTTCCTGTGATGCGTTTCCAATCGACAAAAAATCTGCGATTCCGAACGAGTGATCCAATCACTCGGCGAACTTTGACATAGTCCGTGAGCGGACGATTAAAGGAGATGCTCATTGGTGTTCTTGGGACCTGCCGAGACAGGAAACCTTTCTCGCGATCATGGCTAGTATCTCGGCAGCCTGATAACCCAACACCCTGTAAGCGTGCCTGTAAGCAGCACTGTAGTTGATTCGCTTTCCGTAACCTCCTGGATCGAAATCTGGCTGAGAAAGGTGAATGGTATCAGCGATCTCCACCGCAAATTTGCGATCATATTGCCAGACCAACCGAGCCACTTCTAAGCGGGATTGATTGGTGAGATACATCCGCTCATGACTCATGGCTCGGTTTAAATTCAGGAACTTTTCAGCGTCATTGATGATCTCCAATCGGCGGCGATTGACCTCGCAAAGATCATTCGTGCATACTGATCCGTCACGCCACTGGCGGTACACCGCTCCGTAGTCCGTGCAGTAGGCAAAGTGGTGACCGGCCTTCAGCATCCTGAGATACAACTCGTGCTCCTGGCAGCAGGGCTGGTCCGCCTTCCATCCACCCACTGAGAGCACAGCCTGCTTCCGCCATAGTACGGCACCCGTTTGAGGGAGATCCCAGCGCATGAGAAGACACCAGGAATCAAGAGGCTCCGGCATCAGCGAGACAGCCTGACGAATCTCGCCGCCAATCTGAGTCTCCACGATGTATCTGCTAAAAACCACATCAACTCCAGGGTTCGCCTCAATGAATTGCATCTGCTTATCGATCTTGTCTGGTAGCAGATAATCATCGGCATCCAAGTATTGCAGCCAGTCTCCGCGTGAGAGATCTAACAGGCGATTGCGCGCTACATTGCCGCCGCGATTGGGCCCCGTCTCCCAGCGGATGCGATCTCCGAAACTCTGAATCACCTTCAAGCTCCCATCCGTGGAACCATCATCGACGACGATCAATTCCTTCTCCGCCCAAGTCTGCGCCAGCGCGCTCTCGATGCACTGCCCGATCCAGCATTCTGCGTTGAAGCAAGGTATAAGGATAGAGACGAGACGTTTGTTCATGGACGGACGATACTGGATAATTGAACGATAAGTTTTGGCCCATCCCATGAACTGTATGTGTCTTCGCGCATCATCATAATCGGGCGAAAATATGATTTAACTAAGCTGGTTATTTTTAGATTCCGCAGCCGCGCAAATAAGGGCTTGTTGGAAAAAGGCGCGAATTGCCTTCGGTTCAAAGTCCCGGTTGCCCGCCTGAATGGCGTTCGAGGACAATTGCACCCGAAGATTGGAATCGTCCCTCAATCGAGCGAGTTCTGATGTCCACGACTGTCCATCACGCGCCGTAATTACGATGCAGGAGTTTGGATTTTTTAAACCCCATTTCACCCCTGTCGCATAGTCTGGTCCTGCGATAAGGAGGGGCATTCCCAAGGCCAAATACTCGGGCAGCTTGCTCGGAAAATGCGTGCGATAGAGTGCCTGATGCCCATGATTGGCATAGCAATAGGGAAGTAAGACGGCGTCACATTCTTCCTTGAGCGTCTCCCACATGAGTTCCGGAGTGCTGGCTCTGCCCCTGCTCACCAACACATCTGAGTAAGTCGAGACAGGAAGCGACCCTCCATAAACACGCACTGTAGCTCCAGACTCTCGAAGAACAGGAGCCAGTTCGATGAGTCTGGGGCCATATCCATAATTAAGTCCACCTGCGTATCCAAGAGTCAGGCTGCCTGGGACTTTCAACGAGATAGAGGACTGTGATGAACGATGAGTCGTGTGTTCGCTTCGATTCGGATACATCACCTCGCCGCTGACTCCGTAACGCTCGTGCAGACAGTCTTCGAGTTCAGGTGAAACACACAGTCGGCGACTTGCATGACGGTAAATGCGTCGGAATCGCTCACGAATGAGATGACGGGCCGATGAGTAACTGGTGTTAAAATCCTCAGGATCATCATGCACAATGAGAACCAGAGGTGCGCCAGATCGGAGCGAATAGTCGTAGGCAGCTTCTGAATAGCCCAAACTCGACAGGACATGGACGATGACATCAGGTTTAAAGGTGGCAGGGAGGTGCGTTTCAAGTCTTCCCACTGGCAGTACTTTGAGTGTGCGCAGGAGCCGAACCAGACGGAAGAAGCGAGTTTTTGCCAGCCTTTCAAAGGGCGGTTCATAAGGGTGAAACTGACAGTTCAAAGCTTCAGTCCCTGACGGCAGAAAAGGTCCAAGGCAAAGCAGCGAGTCCAGAGGCCAACCCCGGAAAAGCCGGTGCAACAAAATACCCCCGGCTGACCCATAATGAGGAAGATCAATCCCCATGACCAAGACCTTGGGAAACATTCCCACTTCTTTTGGCAAGCTGTCGTCCTCACCTATCATCGTTATGAACTGCGATCCGAATGAGTCACTATCAATCGACGTCTCCTCATGAGTCTGAGTGATAATCGCACCCATTGTTTTAAGGCACGGCTGAACAGGATCTGACATCTACCCTTGATGGTGTACCAATGAATGAAATTTCCGATCACTCGATTGTCATGGCCGCCTGCACCCCGGAAAGTCTTGAGCCGATACTTATGGGCGAGCAGTGAGAGTACGGACTGATCGCCTCGATGTTCGACAAAGCCGGGCAAATCCGGCAGCCCACACAGTCGTGCGTTGTCGTATGAGGCGATTCGTTCATCAAGGGTAAAACTCAAGTATTCCTCCGCCAGTTGGAGCGTGAAGGCATTTTTCTGCAATACGAACCATGTCGCCTGCATGGCAGTGGCCTGATGATATTCAGGCGTATCAAGACCCATAAAATAGAAGCAATCCCGCTTAGTCCACTTCTGATTAGCATCTCCCCATTGATGGATCAGCGTGCCTCCGTTGGCGATGCACATCTCAATCAAAGGCGTGACTGAAGTCTCGAACAGATGAGGCCCATCACCTGAATCATAGTAGATCAGAATGTCCCCCTCATTGAGTTCGTTCAAGATTCGCAGGGTAAGGTAGGGTTTGAATACAAAACCATTGAGATGATAGGGCCTGTCCACGTATGCCTTGTTCTGTCGATAAAAGTCGGTGGAAGCGAGCATCTCCCAGTTCCATGAAATAACGGAATCGACCCCATGCTTAAGAGCCGACGCAGACAGAGCCTCCTGCGCCTGCCTGAATACCGCACCTTTATGACCGAAACGATCATCTGCGTAGTTTAGGTGAACTGTTTTTCGTTCAGGCACTGGCTGCTTTCATCAAGACCGTTTCTTCAAGCGAGGCACCAGAAGAAAGTTTTCGGTGACCAGCATCTGCACCTCCATTTCAGACAGGCCTCTGACAGGAATCATGTGCGGTGTGGAGTGGATGTCATATTCGAGCTTTTCTACAAGCTCCAGGAGTTCGGATGTGGTGACACCGTAGGATGAAAAATTGGACTCATTCCATTCCATGAGGACGTAGGGTCGCTCGGCAGCAAGGCACTGTGCAGCTCCCTTGAGAACTCCCAACTCTGCGCCCTCCACATCACATTTGATGATTGAGACCGGAGGAGAGCCAAGCCTTCGCCATTCCTCATCGATGGTCGTCATCGGCACCTGGCAAGATTTGGAGGCATTGACGCGTCCAGTGTGCCGCATGCCATCAAACTCAATATTGGTGCCATCTGACAATGTAAACTCAACATAGCCGAGTTCGGATCCTACGCATTTAGGGACCAACTCCCAGCGACTGCCAAAGGCACACGCTTGCATGGTGCAGCGCAAAAACTGCAATGCATTTTCAGACGGCTCAAAGGATAGGACGCGGACATTCGGGCAGTCTGCGAGCACGGGGATCGACATCAGGCCCAGGTTGGTGCCAACGTCGATCACCCATGAATTGGGTCGTGCCAGGCGCCGAAAAAGTTGGATGTTATCCAGTTCGTAAACCCCGTGTTTTTGAAGAGCCAGGTCAGAATATCCGGCGCGCGGGAGATAAACTTTCTGACCGTGGTACATGCGTGCCTTGATCTTGTTTGGCCAATTACGATAAAAGTAGTTATACAATCTGGAGATCATGGAGCCTCATTCTCCTGGTTGGTTACTCGATTTGTTTCCTTCAAAAGGGTGGCTGTAGCAAGCAATGCCACATAGCTGTTGCTCAATGGCAGATCATCAGACATCACGATGCGATACTCAGGAAAGGCGCGATCTAGAAAGGCATTCCAAAAACGCCGAGCAAGAAGAATTCTGAAAAGTGGTCTCCCGAGTATTTTCAGAGTAAGAGGTAGTTGATCCAGCAAGCGTTGAGACAGGGCGCTTTGCAAAAGATGAAACGCAGCTCTTGGGCCAGAAGTCACTTTTGCCATGGAGTCCACCTTGAAGCCATTCTCCTCCATCACTGAGCGTAGGCCTTCGCCCGTCCAACGGAAGAAATCATAGGGGCATCCGTGCTCTTCAAAAAGTCCGTGCGTTGATAAAATGAGTTTGCCGTTTGGCTTTAGAACTCTGGCAGCTTCACGAAGATAGCGCTCTGGAAAACGGCAGTGCTCCAGCACTTGAGTGGAGAGCACCAGGTCAAAGTGTTGATCTGGCGCGTTGATGTAGCCCTCCTTGTTAATCACAAAATCAGAACCTGCCCCCTCTAGATCTGCGGTCTTATAGTTGGCATTTGGAAATAAAAATTGATAGGGAGAGCCGCCGGCTCCAAAATCCAGCATTGTCAGTGGCTCAGCTGATGCATGGGCACGCACTGCCAGCAACAAATCCGAGAAATGCAGGTAATAGTAGTCCGTCCTATTTGGCGTAGACTGTTGGCGATTAAAAGCCTCACTGCGCAGATCACGAAGATGCGCTGGCGTTACGCTTGCAGCGTTTAATTCGGTCATGATTTATTAAAAAAGATGAAACCCAAAACTACACGCATCAAGCGCGCTGGAATGCCGAAAACATCAGTTCTATTGCAGCTAGGGTTTAACAAAAGCCCGCCCACTGTTATCAATGCGGTGCATTAAAAGTTTGTCAGGTGTAGATGTCAAAAATTCATCCACAGCTTTTCTGGCACCTTTCCAAAAGCCGTAATCGTCAATGATCAGCACACCTCCACTCACCAGTCTGGGATAGAGATTTTTTAGCTCATGAGCCGTGCTCTCATACCAATCGGTGTCGAGCCGCAGAAGCGCGATTTGATCCTGAATACAGGCAGGTATGGTGGCCTCCACCTTGCCTTGGATATAGTGAATCTTGTCTTCGGGGTAACCTGTGGTGGACATGTTGCGCTTCACCTCCTCAAGGCTTGAAATGGCCCAGACGCCACTGGCCTCTTTTGCAGATCCTTCTTCTTCCAATCTCGAAGCGGCGGATTTGGCGGCATGATCCTGATCTGCTTCAGTCGGTGCGGGCATTCCCTCAAAGGTGTCATAGAGATACAAATCTCTGCTGGTGTCTCCACACTCCATCAAGGTTTTGGCGATCAACATCATGCTTCCGCCGCGCCAGACTCCACATTCCACCATCGCACCTGGAATTTTGTGTTTCACCACATGACGGACAGACTGAAGCAAGTGGTAGCGACGCTCCAAACTCGTCATGGTAAAATCTTCGACGGCATACACGGCCAACTTGTCTTCTTCTGGAATGTCGAAGGGTGTGTTCCAGTCATTTAAACATCTGAGATAGCCAAAACGAGTCAGGAACTGATCGAGTTTAAAGCGGAGAAGGGATCTTAGGCGCATGTGAAGGATGGCGTGCGGGGCATTGTAAGGTTCAAGCTGATTGGAGTTCCCATTCCAATAGGGGACGCAAAGCCCCGGGGAATATTCCGTTGTAATTTTGCCGGGTGATGGAGTCCAGTTCATCAATCACATTGAGGATCAAAGCATCTTTGAGCAGTGCATGAACATGCGTTGGTTCAAATGAAGTGACGTAAATGGTGATGATGTAGGTTTTACCATTTAGAAAATCAGGCGGCAGGCGCATCCGGCATCTGTATTGGCCAGGATCTCGAGGCCCCGTGGTGTTTTCGATGGAGGCAAAGGCATAGGCACCATCATCGGTGACAAAGTGCAAATTGATGCGCGGGGACGGTTCGGAACGAAGTAAATCATAGTCCACTTCAATCCAGGCGCTTTCACTCACGCTGATACTGCCTTGAAGCGTACCCGATGGCCCTCGAATTTGAGCACTTCTCACACGAATCACCTCATCCCCGGCATTGGGGTCTTTTTCTGTAAACCTAACCTCAAAACCCTGATCAACACTGTCAGCCATATAGGCATGAATGATTTGTTGGGTGTCTCCAGTCTGTACGACCTGCCCTGATTTCAAATAGATACCCTTGGTGCATAAAGTGGAGATGGCACCGATGTTGTGACTAACGAACAGGATCGTGCGACCACTGCCCTTCGCAACATCCTGCATTTTACCCATGCACTTCTTTTGAAATTCGGCATCGCCGACAGCCAAAACTTCGTCCACCACCAGAATTTCTGGTTCCAAATGGGCGGCCACGGCAAAGGCAAGACGCACATACATCCCGGAAGAGTAATGCTTGACGGGTGTATCCAGAAATTTTTCTACTTCAGCAAAGGCCACGATTTCGTCGAATTTGCCTCTGATCTCCGCCTGAGTCATTCCAAGGATGGATCCGTTGAGAAAGATGTTTTCACGCCCAGTCAGTTCAGGATGAAAGCCGGTTCCAACTTCCAAAAGACTCGCCACTCGTCCACATAGTGTCACCCGACCTTTGGTTGGCTCGGTGATTCGGGAAAGTATTTTTAGCAGCGTGCTTTTCCCTGCGCCGTTCCTGCCGATGATGCCGACGACATCACCCTGGTTGACTTCAAACGACACATCCTTGAGCGCCCAGAAATCTTCATCGCTTGCAGTTAGACACTGCTTTCTGGATGCATGGCTGAAGAGACCCTTCACCTTGCGGGTGATGACATCACGCAAAGCCGTGTAGCGCTCACGCGACTCGTGGTGAATGCGGTAGCACTTACCAACGTTTTCGACACGGATGATGGGTTCGGACATGGCCTATCTACTGGATTTTGAAATTAACTCTTGGCTGGACTTAATAGCGATCATTGCGCCTGATAGAAACACAGCGTTTACCCGCCTGAGATGAGGTGCCCCAGTCGGCCACTCACTGACCTGTTCATAGATTCCAAACAGTCGAAAGCCGTGCGATTCGAGCCCTGATTTCAGATCCTCAAAGGGGGCATGATGAAGGTTGTCAGGGTTCATTCCCGCTTCGACTTCCACAAAATCGATTGCCTCACGACTCAGCATCGAATAGGCACCTTTAAGCACCTCACGATCCATTCCCTCGGTATCTATTTTCAGATAGCTGATGTGTGGTATGGCATTATCAGCACAAAAGCTGTCGAGTGATACAATCTTAACCCGTTCAGTGGAGTTAGATGCGCGGGAAGCCTCTGCCGTCGTTTGTTTCATTTGGCGATTCATCGGGGACACCCCATCCGAAATCATCTGCACAAAGCCGTTTTCTAGTCCAAGAGCCAGATGATGACAGTGAACATTGTGAAATGAAAAAACTGACTTTTCTAACAAGCCAAAGGACTCTTTGATGGGTTCAAATGAATGAATGTGGGCCTTCGCAAATGAAGTCGCGTAAGCTTTCGCCGATTGTCCAGTATTTGCTCCGACATCAAAAATGACGTTCATCTGATAGTCGCTGAATTCACTCTGGATGTCCTTGAATTGATCCACCCCACGAGGAAGAACACGGAAGATATGGATCCCCAAAAGTCTCTCAGCGGTGCGGCGGATGAATGATTTAAACGTCATCGGCAGTCAGTGAATTCCATGCTAGAACAAGCCTGCTTGTTACTCACTAGGACCGGTTAAGGATTCATATTCATCCACGAATCGTTTGATGGATGCCGCCAAGGGCATTCCAAGCATTGCCACCTCTTTCAGACAGGTCATCACCATCCTCTTCCATGTCCAGCGTGCGCTCACTTGAGCATTACGAAGACCGATGGCCGCTATATCCAGACGGCTAGATTCTTCCATTTTTTCAGCAAGACTGGATGCATCACCAGTAGCATAAACAAAGTTGGGCGATTCGGTGAAGTACTCAGCAAAGCCAGGAATGTCTGGATAAACGAGCGCCTTCCCAAAGGTCATGCCTAAATGGATGATTCCTGAGTTAAGCCCTGACAGACGAGGAACAATGGCTATGTCGCATGAGTCAATGAATTGAGAAACCTCCTCTTCTGGGACAAAACGAGTCTCCACGGCAGCCTTTCTAGACCACAACCAGCAGCTCCAAAAAAACTTCATCCACATGATCTGCCACCTGGAGCCAATCAGGCTAAGCTTACCAGCCATTAGAAGCCTCTTCCGATTGATGCGAGCCTTGTCATAAGCCTTTCTTACCAAAGTCATCTCATCCCAAGAACGTAAAGACCCAAGCACCAGAATAACGAAATCCTTCGAAGATAGATTCCACTTTTGGCGACAATCTCCGCGGCGAATCTGATTTGCGAGCGTCACCTCATAATTAGCAGGTTGGTGAACCAGGTGATAGTTTTGCCCAGCCACGGGGAACTCTTTGAGAACCAGGTGTTTGGAAGCTTGTGTGTAATGGGTGACAGCATGGCAATGTTTATAAAACAGTGAATACAACTGATGATACAGCTCACTGGATTTGTGCTGATGCGGATGAAGGTTGTTGACTGTAAAAATCAAAATACTTTTCTCCCGCCAGTACCTTAACAACCGATCGATCTCCTCCAAGGACCTTGCCGTTGGCACCCGCCATTCGGTGAACTCTTCAGGCCATTGAAAATGCACGATGTCATATCGAGCTGCACAGATCCGAAAGTTCAACAGCCCAGTCACAACCTCCCACCCTAGTTTGCGATAGCCTTCGACCATTCCCATAGTGAAATTGGGTTCATTGGTCGCGATAAGAACTCGTGGCATAGGCCATTTACTCGAAGGCATTCAAACTGCACGATGCTGACTCTACTTTTTCAAAACCAAACACTGGGTCAAGACCGGATAGCCGACACCCATCAAGTATGCTTCAAGCTGAGAAAGCACTTTCTCCGCACTGAATTCATCAAAGCCATACAACTCAGATTTCTTGCCCTTATGAATGAGAAATGGTGCCTGATCCAAAAGCCATTTGATGTTCATATTGGAACCAAACTCATTGGACAGTCGTGAACAGAAAGGGATGAGATTTAAAAACAAATCCACCGTGAGAACGAATACACCGCCTGGCTTTAAGCATCGCCAGACATGAGTCATGATCGTGGTGACTTCATCCAAGGGAAGGTGCTCCAAAACACTCACGCAATACGCAGAGTCGAAGCTTTCGTCTTTGAATCCTGCATGATCTATCTTTGACGGAATCAATTTCACCTTTGTTCCGAACCGAAGGTTGAGCTCAGCAAACTTATTCTGGTTGTATTGCCAAGAGCTTCTCAATTCAGGCTGTCCTGGGTCCACGTTGACAACGTTTCCGCCAGCGCGGCTAAGCACGAATTGCAGACCACTGAGCCCGCCACCGATCTCTAGCACATCTTTATTGAGACTCTCCAATTCAGAGAATGCCCACGGGTATTCGAAGGATCGAGTTGTGCTATTGTTCTGAAAACCAAAAGGATCCCAAGAATAGACCTTGTCGATAAGGCCCACTTTCCGAAGCAATTTATTTTTAAATGATCCAGGCGAGCGAAAACCGAATGGTGCACCGTGGAGATGATTCCATTCGATGTATTTTTGAGGTAGAACGCGAGGTGCTAGCATGGCTAGATTAATCCTACAAACTGAGTTCAGTCAGTGTTTGGAGTCTCCTTGATTGTCGTGACGCAAGGATAGCGAACCCCCCCATGTCCAGTACTGCGCATGGCAATGACTGGGGGGGTTGCGTCACTTGGCAGCACGCTCACATAAGCGACGCTGGGCAGATAATCGACCATGCACGAATCACCTGATCTGATTCCTATGTCCAAGGCATAGCTGGTTGGTGCTAAATGGATCTTATCCACCTTTAACATCGCTTCGCCTCGAGTTCCTTTTTGGATCGAAAAACGACTTCCTGGGATGTCTGAGTCAACACTCATGATCCGAGTGCCGTCAGGCGAAGAGAACGACAGGGTAAAGGCTACATCAGCCATGCTTTCATAGGCGATGAATGACATTAGAAAACACGCCTGAAGTCCATGGAGCAAGGGTGTGCCGTTATTAATTGAAAACGAAGTAATTTTTGCCCTGGGGTCTAAATGACCGGGCCTCTTTACCTCCTCTGTGGAAATCGAACAGGCCGAATCACCCGACACTTTTCTCAGGTATAAGTCAGTCACTGCCGAAACTGCACCTGTGGTTTTTAACCTGCCGCCATCCAAAAGCATCGCTGAAGCGCACAGGCTGCGCACTGCTGACATGTTATGACTGACAAAGAGCACCGTCCTGCCGCCACGTGAAACCTCCTGCATCTTGCCGAGGCACTTCTTCTGAAACTCGGCGTCACCGACGGCGAGCACTTCATCGACCACCAGAATCTCCGGCTCCAGATGCGCGGCGACAGCGAAGGCGAGGCGGACATACATGCCGCTGCTGTAGCGTTTCACCGGTGTATCGAGAAACCGATCCACTTCAGCGAAGGCGACGATCTCGTCGAACTTGCTTTTGATCTCCGCCTTCGTCATGCCAAGGATGGCTCCATTCAGGTAGATGTTTTCGCGGCCGGTGAGTTCGGGATGAAAACCGGTGCCTACTTCAAGCAGGCTGGCGATGCGGCCATTGAGCGTGATCCGGCCCTTGGTCGGTTCGGTGATGCGGGAGAGAATTTTTAATAGCGTGGATTTGCCAGCGCCGTTTCGACCAATGATGCCAACAACATCTCCCTGATTCACCTCGAACGACACATCCTTGAGCGCCCAGAAGTCTTCATCCGAGGAAGTAGACGGGATATGGGAGGAAGTTTGAAACAGACCCTTCACCTTGCGCGAGATGACATCACGCAAAGCGGTGTAGCGTTCCCGTGACTCATGGTGAATGCGATAGCATTTGCCCAGGTTTTCGACACGGATGATGGGCTCGGACATGGGCGAAATGAGAAATGGGAAAGCAGAAATGTGAAAGCAGAAAGCAGAAATCTGACAAGAACCACAGAATTGGATTTCCCATTTCTGCTTTCTAATTTCTATTTTTCTTTGGTGCGGTTGACCATGGTGGTCATGATCGCGATGAGTTCGCCAGACTCCCGCTCATGGGGCATGGTCTGCTCAGAAGGGATGCTGCAATCCTCTCTGAGGAGTTCCAACCACAACTGCGTTTCGTCGGCTTCTTGAAGTGCTCCGCCGAGCTTGGAGACGAATTCATCATTGGACCTGGCCCTTGAAGTCTCTCGAACATGGGCAGCCACTGAAGTGCCCGAGCGAAGCATTTGTCGCGCAATGATTCGAACCTCTTCCCGATTCCGTGGCAGCGCGATAAACAACCGAATGCTCTGTGAGGCAAATGCCTTTGCTCGATCCCGAAACTCTTGTGAAAGGCGTCCTGAATTCATGTGATTAAAATGGAAAAGCTGAAAGCAGAAAACAGAAATGTAAGAGACGGAGGGCTGAAATGAATTTCCCATTTCTGCTTTCACATTTCTACTTTTTCTGAGCCTCCCAGCGCCTGAACTTCCGCCAGATCATGAAGCAGGCGAGCAGCATGGGAGGCACTGAGGTGAAGATGTTGAATCCAAGAACTCCTGCGACGCTGGAGAGATCAAAGAGACAAAGGCCTGCGATCTGGGCGGCGATACCGACCGGGATGACGAGGGTCATGGACTGCACCCAGCCGCGTGCCATGAGCAAACCCCAGGTGATGGTGGAGTAGCCATTCACAATCATGCCCAGCACCGTGAAGCGAAGCTCATTGCTGAGGTGGCTGTATTGGGGCCCGAGGAGCCAGAGAATCGGAGTTGGAAGCAGGACGGCAAGTCCCAGAATGCCAGTCGCGAAGAGGGCATAGAGAGCACACACTTTTCTAAACTGAGCCAGAAGCTGGCGGCGATCTTTGCTGCGTGCAAAACTGGGAATGGCGATCTGAACCAGAGGAGCCCCGGCCAACCCAAAAATGACGATCAACCGGCCCAGCGCACCCATATCCGCAACTTGGGCTGAGGCACCAAACAAACTGATGAGCCCCACGCTTAACTGCCCCTGCAGACAGTTGAAAATAGTGAAGGGATACATGTGCCGCACCTTCTGCCGGATGTCCGCATCATAGACGCCGGTGGCAGGGATGCCGGGCAACAATATTTGTCCGGATTGCAGCCTAACTAACAGATAATAAACAAGATTGGAGAGGCAGGCTGCCAGCATCACCCCGATGAAGCAGTAATTGATCGGATAGCTTTCCGGCAGGCTTCCGGACTTGATGCCGCCAAACGTGAAAAAAACAGGCAGCAGGCAGGCAGCAGTGAGCGCGAGCCGGGTCACAGCGTTGGCGATCTCCGCGAACAATTGCGGGCGATAGCGCGAGTGAAGACGATTTACGTTGGCAAGAATTTGAGCGGTGGCCATGGGCCAGGCGATGAGCGCGCCGGCGATTGCAAGGCCGGCGATGCTCCACAAAGGCGCATTGACTCTAAGCATCAGGATGGTGATCCATGGAAGGGTCACCGCCAGGGCAATGCCGGTCAGCCGTCGCTGGTGACGTCCGACGGCGGCGATTACTTGGGAGAATTTTAATTGATCCTGCCAGACCTGACCACCAATGGCATTGGTGGCCACACTGATACCTGCATCGGAGAGAAGAACGATCATGGTCAGCATGGAGCTGGCTACGGTAAACCAGGCGTAGGAGGTCTCACGAGGCAGAGTCCACAGCGCAAGGAATCCGGACATGGCATTGACGCCCATGATGAGCGCCTGTGCTCCGACCACACCGCTGACGAGAGGCATCCAGCGTCGAACCCATGGTGTGCTCATCAATGATCGATCGATATCCCGTTCCCCTGATCTTACGTCAAATCACATCGGCGAAGGTCTTTTCCGTTTTGCGGAAATACCAAACGCCAAGGATGAGAAAGAGAATGCTGAGGGTGGTGGAGAGCAGGAAACTCTCCCAATGCAACGTCGTGGTGCCGCAGATCGCCCAGCGAAAACCGTCGATGATGCCGACGATCGGGTTGATGGCCACGATGAGATGTCCCAGATCCCCATAGCGCTCCTGGATCACGCTGGTGCTGTAAAACACCGGTGAAACAAAAAGCCCGAACTGCACGACGAATGGGATGATGTAGCGGAAGTCGCGGTACTTCACATTCAGTGCAGTGAAGAGGAGTCCAGGCCCCATGGCGCTGAGGAATCCGAGCAAAATGAAAACAGGCAGCATGAGCAGCCGCCATGTCGGCATCATCCCGTACCAAACCATGAGCACCCCCAGAATTACCAGGGAGATGGCAAAGTCCACAAACGCCACGACCACGGCACTGGCGGGCAGGATGAGGCGTGGAAAGTAGATCTTGGAGATGAGATTTGAATTGCCGACCAGACTGGCGCTGGACTC
>CANJVS010000003.1 GCA_947477755.1 Verrucomicrobiaceae bacterium
CCTGAAGCAGACGGAAGAGCGGTGGCAGTTTGCCCTGCAAAACAACGGACTCGGAGTCTGGGATTGGAATATCCTCAGCGGCTGCGTCCTATATACCGACCGTCTGCAGGAAATGCTTGGCTACGAACCCGGCGAATGGCCACAGCATGTGGACAGTTGGGCGGGTCGCGTTCACCCTGACGACCTTTCCCTCGTCATGAGCGAGATGAACTGTTGCTTGGCCGGAGAAAAAACGGACTACATCTGCGAGCACCGATTGCGCTGCAAGGATGGAGGATGGCTCTGGGTGCAGGACGTGGGACGGATCGTTTCATTCACTCAGGAAGGAAAGCCGCAGCGCATGATCGGCACGCAGATGGATATCCATATCCGAAAGCAGGCGGAATTACTCAACAGGAAGCGAATCACCCTGATGAACAGCATGCGATCAGCACAGGAGCAGTTTATCGCAACCAACAATCCTGGTCCGGTCTTTTCCGAGATGCTTAAGGTCATCCTGAATTACACGGAGAGTTCTTTTGGCTTCATTGGTGAGGTCTTGCATGCTGAAGATGGAAATCCCTATATTAACTGCTATTCAACATCCGGAATTACCCCGATCGACTCCAGCAAAGATTCGTTGCAGTCCGCAACTCCCATTGGGTTCCAGAGCCGGGATCTTAAATCACTTTCAACCGCTGCAATGGTGACGGGTTTGCCATTCATTGCGAACGAGATGAGTAATGATCCACGGCCGAGCGGACTGCCTCCAGGACACCCGTCCATTGCATGCTTTCTGGGGTTGCCTATTTTCAGTGGTCTTGAAATGGTCGGTATCGTCTGTGTCGCAAACAGTCCGGCTGGTTATCAACGCGATGTCGTTGGTGAACTTGATCCGTTCAGTGCCGCCGCAAGCAGCATGATCATTGCACGCCGGGAGATCGAACGACAAGCTAAGCTCGAGGAAGAACTTCGCAATGCGCGTGACCTGGCTGAGGGTGCAAGTCGTGCGAAAAGCGAGTTTTTAGCGGTGATCAGTCATGAGATACGCACGCCAATGAATGGCGTCATTGGTATGGCGGATCTACTGCGTGACACGGATCTCAACAGCTCCCAATCCGAGATGGTTGAAGCCATCATGCATAGTGGCCATGCACTCGTCTCGATCATTGACGACATCCTCGACATCGCAAAAATCGAGGCAGGAAAGATTGTTCTGCGCAATCATTCCGTTAAATTGGACGACCTGATTGACGGCGTGGCAGACCTCCTGGCTCATGAGGCTGCGGACAAGGAGCTGGAACTTGTCATCATCATCGATCCCAAATTACCCGACATCATCACGGGCGATACCGGACGCCTGCGCCAGGTTCTCCTGAACCTGGTTGGCAACGCTGTTAAATTCACCGAGCAGGGAAGCGTGGTGATTCGTGTCTCCGGATTGGACAGGCAGATCTTGTTCAGCGTGGAGGATACCGGTATCGGTATTGGAATAGAAGATCAGAATCGCCTCTTCCTGCCCTTCACTCAGGTGGACGCGTCAGCTTCCCGCCGGTTCGGTGGGACAGGACTTGGTTTGGCCATTTGTAAAAAGCTCGTCAATCTTCAAAACGGTGAGATTGGCATGGAGAGTGAACTCGGCAGGGGCTCACGCTTCTGGTTCAGCCTCTTTTGTTCTGCCAGCGATGAGATACCAAACACGAAATGGTCGCCAGTTTCGCGCCCTTTGATCATCTGGGTCGCTGACGAGTCCGAGCATGTCCGCAATTCGATTTGCTCGGCTCTGGAGACCTCAACGATCACCCTGATGGAAGTGCCAAGCATAGCCAGGTTGCAAACAAATCTGCGCGAAAACCATCACTCCTTTGACATCCTCTTCATTGATGGCTCATGGTTGACTAAATCTCTACTCGACACACTTGAAAAGTGGAGAAACCAGGGGACATCAAACGAGCGAAAAATCATACTCACCCGCCGTGCCTCTGAAGGCATTCAGGTTCCTGCTGAGTGGCGCCTGCTATCCCGTCCACTTCATCGCAGCGCAATTCGTTATTCACTAAAACCGCAACTACCGGCCTATGTCACCTCTGCTCCAGAGCAGGGAATAAATGAACACCTCGGTCTCAAAGTTCTCGTCGCCGAAGACAATCGGGTAAACGCCAGGCTTGCCGTTTTGCTTTTACGCAAGATGGGCTGCGAGACAGATATTGCAGTCAATGGCAAAGAGGCAATTCGTCTGCATCAACAGCATGCCTACGATGTCATTCTCATGGACTGTCAAATGCCTGTCATCGACGGCTACGAGGCTGCCTGCCGCATTCGCGCACTGGAAGCAACGTCTCCAGTGGCTACCCCTCCCTGCGGAATCATCGCCATGACAGCCAACGCTTTTCCGGGGGATCGCACTCGCTGCCTGGAAGCTGGCATGGACGACTATCTGGCAAAGCCCTTCAATTCATCTTCCCTGCACCTCATCCTATCTCGGTTCGTGCATAAAAAGCCAAGCTTGCATGAACAGGCAAGTAATGAAGCGGTTCATTCGGCAAGATCTCAGTTGGAAAAGCAGATCGGTAAAGATGCGACCAGGGAATTGATCGGTATCTGGCTGGTTGAAACCCCTCAGCGCTTGGAGATGATTCGCCAGTCCCTGAAAGAGGGCAGAAATGAAGACGCTCGAAAAGCCGCGCATGCCTTGCGCGGTGGTTGTTCAATCTTTGGATTGACCGGCATCCACGATTGTTGCCGCGAAATCGAAGATAAAGTTCGTCAGTCGGAACCTTTAACCAAAACACATGTCGACAAATTGATCCGTGAAATCGAAGAAGGCATGAAGAGGCTCTCGGCAGGAGCTTAAAACTTATAGCACGTTGCCTTTGGACTGAGATTGAGCTAGCACGGCCAATGCCCCCTCTTTTGAACTCACATGAAGCTTTTGATAGACCTTCTTCATGTGAACACGGACCGTTTCGTGGCTCAGGCCGAGTGCTGCTGCTGTTTCCTTGGCCGAACCATATTTTGAAATCAATTTAAGCACTTCAAACTCGCGATCAGTCAGGCTTTTCACGCCTGACGATTGACCGTTATGACCACCTCGCGCCCCTCGCGCCCCTCCTCCCATGCTTAAAAACTCATCCACAAGTAGTTTGGCAATCACAGGGCTCAAGCTGACGCCGTCATGAATGACCGATCGAATGCTGCCTAGCAGTTCATCCGGACTTGAATTCTTCACTAGATATCCAGAGGCGCCGGCCCGCATGGCCGCAAACACATCCCTCGGATCGCTGGAAGAAGTCAGAACAATGCACGACAACTCTGGCTGCTTCTGATGCATTCGCTGAATCAAGGAAATTCCACTCTCTCCAGGCAGCTCCAGATCAACCAACAGTAAATCCAATTCATTCCGTTCTGAGTTGGTCACAAAATCCTCCGCCGACTCCCAAACCGTCACCGAACCAACCTCTGCCTGACTTTGCAGTAGTGCAGCCAGGTAGGTGCGGATCATACGATCATCTTCGACGAGACCGATCCGCCTGCCTTGAGTCTGGTTAGTGGTGTTGAGCATCCCATTTCATGGCGGGCACAATTACAGACGGCAAGTTTATTTTTACAACTATTTTGAGTATATCCCACGAGTGCTCTAAAGCGTCTGAATCGTGGTAACGACTGCAACACCGGACAGACCAAGCAGATTAGTTTCCTGTGTGCTTGCCCAAGGCGCGAAATTTCTGGTATCTCTGCTCTAAAAGCTGCGGGATTGGCAACTTTTCCAATTCAGAAATGGCCGCAAGCACGGCCGTCTTGAGCGAGGCTGCAGAGGTCTCATGATCATTGTGAGCGCCACCGAGAGGCTCGGGCACGATGCCGTCGATGACTCCTAGTTCCGACAGATCCTGGGCACTTAGTTTCAGAGCTGAAGCCGCCTCGGGGGCATGTTCACGGTGCTTCCACAAGATGGCTGCGCATCCTTCCGGGCTGATCACGCTGTAGTAGGCATTCTCCATCATGAGCACACGGTCGGCTATGCCGATGCCAAGAGCTCCACCAGAGCCGCCCTCACCAATCACGACGGCCACCACGGGAGTGCGCAGGGTCATCATCTCACGCAGATTAAAGGCGATGGCTTCAGCGATGTTACGCTCCTCAGCGCCAATACCTGGAAACGCGCCGGGGGTGTCGATCAAGGTCACGATCGGGAGGCCAAACTTTTCTGCGAGGCGCATGAGTCGCAGGGCTTTTCGATAACCTTCCGGATGTGCGCTGCCGAAGTTGCGCAGCAAATTTTCCTTGGTGTCACGACCCTTCTGATGCCCGATGACAACCACCTTCTTATCGCCCCAGGTGGCAAAGCCAGCCGGCATGGCGTGATCGTCACCGATGTGCCGGTCACCGTGCACCTCGATGAATTCATCACAGCAGTGCTTCACATAATCGAGCATGAAGGGCCGCTGGATGTGACGGGAGATTTGCACGCGTTGCCAGGGGTTGAGGTTGATGTGGATGTCGCGCTGCAGGTTGTCGGCTTTTTTCTCTAACTCAGCAATCTGTGCGGCCAGCTTGTCGCTTGGTTTGTTGGCTAGTTTTTTTCTCGCCTCCTCGATTTCTTCGCGGAGTTTAACAACGGGTTTTTCAAATTCCAAGACTAGTTTCATGGTCTAAAGATGGGGGTGCGGTGTAGGCTAGCGGACAATGTAGAGTTTTGATCCATTGCGGACGAGCGCAAACAATTCCTCAAGATCTGCGCGGGCCAGAAAGATGCCGGATTCAGGAGTTGCTGCCTCAGCCAGACTGTCTGCAACTGGCGGTGTTGCAGGAGGTTCGGTACCGGGTTGCGCCTTGGCCATGGCCGGGGGCGTGATGCGCAGGGCGACCCCAGCGCGGCTTCCGGGAAGCCATTTCTCGGCATTGATGTAGCGCGGGTCGTTTGAGAGAATGGATTTGCCTTCGGCTACTGCGGACTTGCCCTTGATCTCCATTTCCGCAGGAGCTTTCACTCCGGGCGGCAGCCGGATGCTTTCGGCTAGATACTCCTTGAAAAAGTATTCCTTCTCCCCGGCTTTGCGACGAAGTGTGACGGTCTTTTCAGAGATGTCCACGACGACCGAAAAATCGAGTGGCTGAATGGTGAGATGGTCGCCCGGCTGCAATGTGTTTCCCATCAGTCCATTCAAGCGAACGAGCATGTCCATGTTTGTAGCCTGCCTGGTGGCAATAAGTGCCAATGAATCACCCGGTTGAACAATGTAGTCTCGCTTGCCGATTTTATTTTTTAACGAGTAAATCTCATCAAGATTGATCTCGCCAATAATCCGTTTGGCTTCCGTGCAGGTAGCGGAATCAGGGAACTGCTGAAGCATCTTGTAGAGGAGTTCCCGGCCTTCATGAATCTTGTTCTCCTTAATCTGAGCGATCGCCACATCAAAGCGCTTTGACCCGGGATCGAAGCGTGGCATGTCGATTTTTTTCATCCCGGCCATCTCGGCCTGAATGAGTTTTTCTGGCGTCAGCACCCTGGTGTAAAAATAATACGCCGTGGCCATGCATCCGAGAGTGATGCTCAGAGTGACCAGGAAGAGCAGGAGTTTAAGTTGCGTTTTGGCCATTTCAGAAGAGCTGAAAGGTTAATCCGCCGCCGGCTGGCACAAATATGGAAGTCGGTGCTTTCATCCTCTTCGGCTCACTCCAGCAGACCCCGCCTCTTAAAGTCGAAAAGATTGATCTTCTGTGACTTTTCAATCATTTCGACGGTGAACTTTAACAGGCTGATCTCCCAGGTGTCATCCACACCGGTGATCACGGCACGCATTGGATTACCGGAAACGCGTATGGCATCCAGCAGCTTGTCACAAACTTGATTGATGGGTTCATGAATGATTTCCTCCTGCATGTCGCCCACCTTGAAGCTGAAGCCGTATTTTAGAATTGCCAGTTTGTGCAGGTTCTCACGCAGGAAGTTGCCAAAAGCATGTCCTTGTGGACCAAATCCCTCGAAATCAAAATCTGCTACTGAGGCTGGATCTGGACGAAGGATTAGGGGTTTTTGCGCTGTGATCTGACCCACACGTATGCGGGTGGTGTTGATCTTATCCATGAGTTCGGTCACAAGCTGGAACTCAAACTGTGTGCTGCCAAAGGTGTCGATCCGGCGATCCGGTTCGTGGATCACCTGAGTGTTCTCAACGGCGTATTGGATGTCAAATTCACTGGGCATGTTCGGACGTCGAGGCTAAGCGGGACGAGGGCGGTAGCCAGCGTTTTTTGCTGACAACATCCGCGAGGCTAGTGCGCTATTTGATCGAGCCACCGCGTCCGCACCGTAGGAGTCTAATGCGTTATCTGTCTCTTTTGACCATTCTGCCTTTGTCTATTGGAAGCGTCTTTGCTGAAATTCCTCCGATTAGAGGGCTTAGTCGCTCCAATTTATTAGAATATCACGATCATTCCGGTGCCGTGAAAATCGCCGCCGCTCCTGCTGAATGGGAAATGCGCCGTCAGGAAGCCCTCGCAGGTTTTCTAAGCATGACCGGACCTCTGCCTGGTGCCGATCAACGTTGCGCGCTCGACATGCGGATCGAGGAGGAGACTGACTGTGGTAGCTACATCCGCCGCTTGATTAGTTACCAATCGTCACCCGGCGGTCGCGTACCGGCTTACTTATGCATTCCCAAAACAGCCCTCAGCGGCAGACCTGTCCCGGCAGTCCTCTGTCTGCACCCCACGGAAAATTCCATCGGTCACAAAGTCGTCGTCGGACTCGGCGGCAAACCGCATCGCCAGTATGCGTCCGAATTAGCCGAGCGTGGTTACGTCACTCTTTCACCAAGCTATCCCCTGCTGGCCAAGTATCAGCCTGATCTCAAGGCTCTCGGCTTCACCAGTGGCACCATGAAAGCCATTTGGGACAATATTCGCGGACTCGATCTGCTGGAGACACTGCCGTTTGTAAAAAAACAAGTGGGATTCGCCACCATCGGCCACTCTCTTGGCGGACATAACAGTATCTTCACGGCCGTTCATGATATCCGGTTAAAAGTTATCGTATCAAGCTGCGGCTTTGATTCAGTTCTTGATTACTATGACGGCAACATCAAAGGCTGGGTGCAGGAGCGCTACATCCTCAAGATGGGTGATTACCTCGGTCACCCAAAGGATGTCCCTTTTGACTACTACGAACTGATCGCGGCACTGGCCCCTCGCCGCGTTTTTGTGAATGCGCCGATGAAAGACGCCAATTTCAAATGGGATAGCGTGGATCGCATCGCCGCCGCTGCCCGTCCTATATATGCTCTGTTAAATGCGGGAAATAATTTAACCATTCGCCATCCAGAAAGTGATCATGATTTCCCCGATAAGGTGCGCTTTGAATCTTATGACGTAATTCAACAGGTACTCGGAAACCCCTGAAGTGTTATCCCATGAATTCCAAACCTTGGTTTAAAAAATGTTGAAGATCACTTTCATAATGTTTGAAATCGTGGATGTGAAGTTTCCCAAGATGAGGTCACTCATCTCATTCTACGTGCAGTCTTTTCTTTCATCACAACGTGTTTACCGCTGATTCTCTGAATCGTTATGCATTCTGATTATTTTCAGCCCGAAAAACTCCTCGCCGTAGGACCCTCGGCGAAAGTGTATCGTGGCGTGGAAATTGCCACAGGTCGCAAGGTGCTGATTAAGGTCCTCCTCGCCGAACATGAAACCCCGTACCCGCTGGATCTCGAGATGTTGCAGATGCTGGCTCCCTCTTTGATGCAGGTCCGGCACCCGCAGATTGCCGGATTAATCACACTGTTGCCGGCGGAAGATGAGTTTGTGCTGGTCTATGAATTCATGCCGGGGATCAGCGGGCGGGCACTGCCACAAGTGAAAAAAATCACCGCCAGTGATGTTCGGGCACTGGCGGTACAGTTGATGCATGCGCTTCTGATGGGTGAACATCAACATCAGCCACATGGTGATCTTAAGCCGAGTAATTTGATCATTGCCAATCATCCCGGTGGCGGACTTTTCCTCCAGGTGCAGGACTGGGGCCTCGCACTGGCCCGCCCACAATCTTCTCCCGAATCTCTCTGGTTCCGCTCACCAGAGCTGCATCGTGGCGCACCCATTTCCTCGCAGAGCGATCTCTTCACTTCAGCGGCGAGCCTGTTTTTTCTAGCTACCGGTGCCGCACCAGCCCAGGGCAATACACCGGAGGAAATCCTGGCTGACTTGAGTACTTTTGACCTGCGGGGCTCGCTCAATCTTATGCGCCCGGACATCGACCAGACTTTCGTCGACTGGCTGGCCTGGCTGCTCAATCCGGCACCGGAGCAGCGCCCACCATCTGTGGCACATGCTCTGGATGCGTTAATGCGAACCATGCAAGCTGACTTTGTATATCAGCCGCAACCAGCTCCGGAAATGGCTCCAGGCTCAGCTACAGGCCCGCTGCTCCCTGGACCCGCCACACGCTCAATTCCTAGGCCGGTGGTTCCTCGCCATGCCATGCCGCGCCCGGCGACGCCTTCTGCCGCTTCACCCACGACAGCACCACCATCAGATCGCAAAACAACCTCTGCGGCACCCAAAACCGCGATTGCTCCGAAAAAGAGCGGCCTGAACGGGAAGGTCATCCTCGCTATTGTGCTGAACCTTCTCGCGCTTGTTGCCCTGCTTTGGTTCTTCCACCTCATTCCAGGAACGGGTGGCCCGAAAAAAATTGAATCAACGCCGGTCACTGCACCCAAGGTGCCAAAACCCACCGCTTCTGTTGAAAGCAAAAGCCTCAGAGGGCGCTATGTGCGCGTTTCGATGCAGGGGAAGGGGATCATCAGTCTGGCGGAAATGCAGGTCTTTAGTGGTGCTCAGAATATTGCCAGTCAAGGCACCGCCACTCAAAGCAGCGTCCATTCGGACAGCACTGCTGATCGCGCCATCGATAACAACACGGATGGAGACCCAAAGAGTGGCAGCGTGACCATTACGCACTTCAATGACAAGGACCCCCTCTGGCAACTCGACCTCGGACGGGAACTGCCTCTGGACAAAATTGTGATTTGGAACCGGACGGATGACGAAAAGCGCATTGATCAATTGAAAAACTTCACCGTCTCCGTGCTCAATGACCAGCAGGGTGTCGTGTGGGAAAAGAAAATCGATCAGGCTCCCAAGCCTAGTGTGGCGCTGGCACTCGCCAAATAATTGCCGAGTGCGAAATCGCGAATCAGAAGTGGAGAGAACGGCCGTCCCATACGAGATCTCAGTTATGTCCAGCCCCCCGCTTGCTGTTTGCACACTGCCCACCGGACCTTCGCAGTTGCAATCCTTGTTTGAGCCGCGTTCAGTCGCGCTCATTGGTGCCACTGAGCGCGCTGGCAGTGTGGGACGGGCGGTGATGGAGAATCTGCTCGCCTTTCCCGGCGAGGTTTTTCCCATCAATGCCAGGCATGACAGCGTGCTTGGATATCAGACCTGGGCCAGTTTGAAGGCGCTCGCCAAACCGGTCGATCTGGTGGTGATCGCCACACCTGCCGCGCAAGTGCCCGAAATCATCCGTGATTGTGTAGCCTGTGGCGTGAGGGCAGCCATCATCATCTCCGCCGGATTTAAAGAAACGGGTGCCGCCGGAGCGTCTCTCGAGTCGAGTGTATGTGAAGAAATACAACACCACGGACTGCGTTTGATCGGGCCTAATTGTCTGGGCCTCATGGTGCCGCACATCGGCCTCAACGCCACCTTTGCGACGTCGATGGCAAGACCTGGCCGTGTGGCTTTCCTGAGTCAGAGCGGGGCGCTCTGCACCGCCATCCTGGACTGGAGCTTCCGCCAGTGCGTGGGTTTCAGCGCCTTTGTTTCCGTGGGTTCCATGCTGGACGTTGGATGGGGCGATCTCATCCGCCACTTTGGTGATGATCCACGCACCGAAAGCATTGTCATCTACATGGAGTCGGTGGGTGATGCCCCAGCCTTCATGGAGGCCGCCCGACTGGTCGCGGGAAGGAAGCCCATCGTTGTCATTAAAGTGGGCCGGACTGCTGCCGCTGCGCGTGCTGCCGCTTCTCACACGGGAGCGATGACAGGCAGCGATGAAGTGCTTGATGCGGCTTTCGAGCGCGCTGGCGTGCTCAGGGTGAACAGTATCGAGGAGCTTTTTGACATGGCTGAGGTTTTGGCCAAACAATCTTTGCCGAAAGGACCGCGTCTTGCCATTGTCACCAATGCCGGAGGTCCCGGGGCGCTCGCCACAGACGCCCTCGTCAATCATGGCGGCAAACTTGCGGAGTTGGTTGAATCCACGTTGAACCGGCTTGATGAACAATTGCCCGCACACTGGAGCCATGCGAATCCTGTGGACGTTCTTGGTGATGCCAGCGCCATGCGCTATGCCGAAGCGTTCGTCGCTGTCGCTGCGGACGTTAACACGGATGGCCTGCTCGCAGTCCTCACTCCACAGGCCATGACTGAGCCCCTTGCCACAGCTCAGGCGCTGATCGAAGTGACAAAGACCACAGGAAAGCCTGTGCTTGCCAGTTGGATGGGAGGAGCCGCTGTGGACTCTGCACGCGAGGCGTTGAACATGGCCGGCGTGCCCACTTACGATTATCCCGATGAGGCTGCGCGTGCATTTCAGTTCATGTGGCAGAGGCACGAGCGCCTGCGCTGGCTTGAGAAAACAAATCAGCTCGCATGCGCTGAACGCCCGGTCATGGGGGCTGCGCGTGACATGATCGTCTCTCTGCAGAGGAGTGGCCGAACTTTACTCAATGAAATCGAGGCCAAAAGTGTTCTAGCCCTTGCAGGCATTCCTGTTTTAGAAACCCATCACGCAGGTTCTGAAAACGAAGCCGTCACGCTGGCCGCACGCCTCGGTTATCCCGTCGTTCTTAAATTGCAATCTCCCACCATCACACACAAAACAGATGTCGGTGGCGTGCATCTTGATCTGAAGGATGAAGGCTCTGTGCGTGCCGCATGGCAAGGCATCCTGAGAGCCGTGCCATCTGCCGCATTTGATGGAGTCACGGTTCAGCGCATGATCCGAAAGCGGGGTGTCGAACTGATTTGTGGTTGTTCAATGGATCAACAATTCGGTCCTGTACTGCTTTTTGGCGCCGGAGGTGTCTGGGTGGAAATCCTGCAGGATCGCGTGCTGATGCTGCCACCACTCTCACCTGAGCTCGCCTTAGACCGCATCCGTCAAACGCGGATCTATCACGCACTCAGGGGCACACGCAACCAAGCTCCCGCAAATATGGAAACCATTTGCGACGTGCTCGTAAAACTCGGTGATCTTGTGCTCGCCGCACCCGAGATTCTTGAGATCGACATCAATCCTCTGATTGCGACCGCCGATGGCGTGATTGCTCTCGATGCGCGCATCGTGTGCAACAGAGGATCATGATTGATTTCCTAGATGCTGCCCGCTGATCATGAAACCTCGACCTGAGGTAGTTTCCAGACGTGTTTGGCGTATTCTAGAATGGTGCGATCACTGCTGAATTTGCCGATGCGTGCAGTGTTCAAGACGGTCATCTTGACCCAATGATCGTGGTTTTTGTAGGCGGCATCCACTCTGGCCTGCGCATCGACATAGGGCTGGTAGTCGGCAAGGCAAAAATACGGATCGCCATGCTCCAAGAGGCTGTCGCGAAGAGGCTTAAACTCATCTGAATTGCCGGTGAAGTAATCACTACCGATCCAATCAATGGTATTCCTCAACGATTCATTGGCCCAATAGTACTCCCACGGATTGTAGCCTTTGGTTTTGAGTTCAGTGATCTCTTCGACGGTAAGGCCGAAGATGAAGATGTTGTCATCGCCGACCTCTTCAGCGATCTCGACATTGGCACCATCCAGTGTGCCTATGGTTAGGGCACCATTCAGCGCCAGCTTCATGTTACCTGTTCCTGATGCCTCTTTGCCGGCAGTTGAAATCTGCTCAGAAATGTCGGCGGCAGGGATGATTTTCTCAGCGAGAGACACGCTGTAATTGGGGAGAAAAACAACCTTCAGCTTATCACCCACGCGCGGATCATTGTTCACTTTGGCAGCGACGGCGTTGATGGCATGAATGATGTTCTTGGCCAGGAAATAACCCGGTGCGGCTTTGGCTCCAAAGATGAACACTCGGGGATGGAAGTCGGCTCCCGGATTGTCCAGGATCTGCCGGTATAGGGTTACAATGTTCAGCAGGTTGAGGTGCTGCCGCTTGTACTCATGGAGGCGCTTGATTTGAACGTCGAAAATGGCATCCGGGCTGACATGAACGCCGCAGGTGTCTTGAATGATTTTAGCGAGGACAACTTTGTGACCACGCTTGATGTGGTGATAGCGCCCGCGGAAGGAACTGTCATTGGCAAAGGTATCAAGGCCGCGCAACAGCATGGCGTCTTTTTTCCATGCATCACCAATGGACTCGGTGATGAGGGAGGAAAGTTGTGGATTACACACATCCAACCAGCGGCGGAAGGTGATGCCGTTGGTGAGATTGAGGAATCGATCCGGGTAAAGCTCGAAGAACTCAGGGAAGAGGCGCTCACAAAGCAACCGTGTGTGAAGGGCGGCAACTCCGTTGGTGGCATGTCCGCCGAGGACCGACATGTGTGCCATGCGGACGTATTTGCTGCCTCGCTCCTCGATGAGAGAAAGGGCCCGCTTTTTTTCCGAATCACCAGGCCACTTGGCTTCGACATCGCCATTGAGGAATTCAGAGTTGATCTGATAGATGATCTGGAGATGCCGTGGCAGAACCCTCTCAAAGAGGCCCACGCTCCACATTTCCAGGGCTTCGGGCAGGAGCGTGTGGTTCGTGTAGGAAAATGTTTCCTGGCAGATTTTCCACGCCTGAACCCATGGAAGTTTCTCATCATCCACGAGAATGCGCATCAGTTCAGGGATGGCGACTGCGGGGTGAGTGTCATTGAGTTGAATCGCTGCTTTGGACGGGAATTCACTCCACGGCAGGGTGTAGCCGTTTTTGAAGCGGCGGACAATGTCAGCCAGGGAACAGGCAACGAAGAAATACTGCTGAACAAGGCGCAATTCTTTGCCGGATTCGGTGGCGTCATTGGGATACAGAACCTTTGACACAGTTTCGGCGATGGCTTTCTCCCGGAGTGCTTCAATGTAACTGCCCTCATTGAAGATCTTGAAGTTGAAATCTTCATCCGCCTGCGCCTGCCAGAGACGCAGAACATTGACGGTGTGACTATCATAACCAACGATAGGAATGTCCCACGGAAGACCGAGGAGGCACTTGGTATCGACCCATTCTGAATGCGGATGACCAAAATCGTCGAATTTTTGCACGACGTGACCATAGAGTTTGACGGCCTGTCTATAACTTGGGCGGGCGATTTTCCAGGGACTGCCATCGCGCATCCAGGCGTCTGGATGCTCAACCTGTTTTCCACCGACGAACTCCTGGCGGAAAAGGCCAAATTCATAGTGAATGCCATATCCAATGGCCGGAAGATTCACGGTGGAAAGTGAATCCATGAAGCATGCAGCAAGGCGGCCAAGACCACCATTACCAAGACCCATGTCGGGTTCCTTCTGGAGAAGATCATCGAGGCTTTTGCCCATCTCTTTGAGCGCCTGCTTGGTCACGTCATACAGGCCGGAATTGCGCAGGTTGTTCTCCAGCAAACGCCCCATGAGGTATTCCAACGAGAGATAATGAACCCGGCGCACACCAGACTTGCGGTGCTGGGCGCGGGATTTTGTGGCACTGTCCATCACTCGATCACGAACGGCCAGGCAAGTGGCAACCCACCAGTCATTCGGACTGGCCGAGTCCACAAAGGCTCCAAGAGTGAACCGGATGTGGTTGATAATGGAGGCTTTAAGGCTTTCCGGGGAATTGCCAAGGTCGCATGGGGAGGGAATCATAAGTAGGAGAGTGTGGGTTACCAAGTCACCCATTTTGGTAATTCGCGCGGTGCGATAACCAGGGTGATTTCGCCTTTTGGAGGCTTGGTTTGATAGTGCGAAAGCACGTTTCGGGCCGGGCCGCGTTGAAATTCTTCAAACTTCTTTGTCAACTCCCGGGCCACGACGACACGATGTTCAGGGGCGTGAGTTGAGAGCATTTCAAGAGTGTCGACGATGCGGTAAGGACTCTCAAAATAAACGCTGGTGCTGTCGCGCTGGAGAGCACTGATGAGTTCCTTTTCCCGTTGGCCTTTTTTATGTGGGAGGAAGCCGCCAAAATAGAACGGTGTCGTGGGCAGACCAGAAGCTGCGAGGGCCGTAAGAACGGCACTGGGACCAGGGATGCCTTCGACCCGCAGTCCGGCAGCAATCACGCTCTGGACGAGTCTTTGTCCCGGGTCCGAAACAGTGGGCATCCCCGCATCTGAAATGAGTGCGATACTGCCACCCTGCTGGATGTGGGCGATGAGTTCCGGGATCCTGCGTGCTTCGTTATGCTCGTTGAGGCTGATAAGCCGACTACGTATGCCGTGGTGGGATAGCAGACGCCCGGAATGCCTTGTGTCCTCACAGGCGATGGCCCCAACACATTTTAAGATATCGAGGGCCCGCAGCGTGATGTCTGCCAGATTACCGATCGGGGTGGCGACAAGGTACAGGGCGGATTGAATTCCACTCTGTGGTGCCTCCAGACTAAGCTGGGATTCCTCCATCTCCGGAGGGGACTCAATGCTGGGCGTCTCAGATTCAGCCTCCATCACCAGCCCTCGGAGATCTCCACGGCGAGATTGGCTGCGAGTCTCTGAGCAGCATCGTCGAGAGCCTGTGCTTCAGAGTTCTGAACGTTGGTGTCGAGAATCACATAGGAGTTGGCACTGGCATTTCCAGAGTGAATGGCCATCCCGTTAGCCGTATCACGGATGACAAACCCACAGGTGAGACGCATCTGAAGTTGCGAGGTTCTCAGGACGTTGCCGCGAGTGGAGCGGAATTGGCTGCGATCAATGCGATTGATTGAACCCTCCAGCACTGCATCAGCTTGATCTTTTGGAACAATCTGGTAGGAGCCATCAATCTGGATCTGCTTGATGAGGGCATTGGTCACCACTGAGGCGAGCCGAGGTTCAAGCGTCAGATTTTCAAAAGTGGGCACAGCAAGCTTTGTGACGCCGGCGAGGTGTTTGGGCTTTTGCCCGCCTAGATGATAACCCGCGCAACCGGTGAGCAGGAGGCAGAGGTTGAGGGCAAGCAGCGTGAATCGTGTCGTCATCCTGGGCGTGGTGGTATTGAGGGGTGTGCAGCGAAGAAAGGGATGCTTGAATCAGGGAGCTGGTGTGGTCGGCTTGGGCGGTACAGGCAGCAGCCCGGGCGGTTGGGGCGGGATGGCGGGGACGGGTAAAAGGGCAGGCTTCTCTTCCGGCACAGGCGGTAAAAGCGTGCCAGCTCCAGGAGCCATGTTGCCAAGTTTGGTTGGAAGTTCTGGCTCTTTTAAAGGGATGGGCATGAAATTATCATTGCCTGTGCGCATGCCAGGTTTTTGGCCAAGCCGGGCGAGTTCAGGTGCCAGTGGGCCAACGTAGTCCTCACGACCTTTCAAGTTGCGGGCACCCGATACGGTGTAGTCCTGATCAGGTTGACCGGTCTTTGCTTCTGCCACGGCTTCAGGGTCGGCAGCGGCAAGTTCGGCGAGGAGGGTGCGGGCCTCAGCAGACGCCTCAGGTGAACCATACTTGAGGGCTTCATTAAAGTAGATTGCAGCCGCCTTTGATTTGCCAATGCGCTTGTAAAACTTGCCAACGGTTAGCGACTGACCTGCCTCCACGGCATTGATTTGATGGAGTCCCTGTTCAGCTTCTGTTGCACGTTCACCTTTGGGATTGGTGGTCATGTAGGTCGTCAGGGCATCGCGAGCGGCAATGATGTTCGACTTATCCTCACTACGGCTGGCTGCCACGCTGCTGACGGAACCAATGCGAAACTGAGCTTCCTTGGCTTGTTTGGTATTCGGGTAATTGTCCACCACGGTCTGGTAAGCACGGACAGCCTGATCTTTCTCACCGATGTCCTGGAAAATCTCACCAATGCTGAACTGTGAGAGCGGAGCCAGTTTGCCGAACGGGGCATTAGCAATGATTTTTTTATACATTGCAACGACTTCCTCTCCTCCCATTTTCACTTTGAGGAGAATCAAGCTGCGCTCCCTTTTGCCACTCTTGGCGATCTCAGCGATTTCATACTGCTGCTGGATGGCATCTTCAAAGCGGGCGCTTGAGTGATATTGGTCAATGAAGGATTGGAACGCATCAAACGAGGTTTGCAAAGTGCTGTCCTGACGAACAAGGAAGGCGTTGGCGTAGGATGCTTCGGAAGCGGCGACGGTGAAGGGGTAAAGTTTAACGATCTGTTGGTAGATGCTGCGGGCCTTGCCGGCGCGGCCTTCGGTTTGAGCCTCCCGAGCCTGAGCCAGGAGGGCCGTTGCTTGGGTTTCCTGGATTTGGCGCTCGGCAGCGGCTGGAGCCTGCTTTTCTTTCTTTTCAAACAATCCAAGAAAGGCTGACGAAGGGGTGGTCAGGGCACAAAAAGAAGCCACCGCGAGGGCAAAAACTGGCAGGCGTGTGAGGGTGAGGGCTCTCATCGGGAGGGGGATACTAAAGGCGTGTGAAAGACGCGTCAAGTTGGCAGAACCGGCGGTGCAAATTTCGATGGAGGAGTTCAAATCTCCTCGTTCCCCGCACCTTCTGCTCCGTGCCCCTCCTCAGCCATGCGTTGGATGATGCCGCTTAGATACTCGATATAACCATGCACATCCAGGCTGTCTGCCTCCGGTTGACCCTGCACAGCGTAGAGCCAACCAACTTCGTAGGGGTCAGTGCGCACGACGCAGGCATCCTGTTTCAGGTAGGGGTTTCCTTCCACAAAGGTGCCATTCATGACGCAATAAACGTCAGACGCGGCCTTGAAACCCTCCACCCAGCCGACGTTTTTGCCGGGCTCCACGGTATCGCCGATCTTCATCTGCCATTCGCAGTCCACGAGTTCGCCGAGCATTCGGGTGGCAAATTTGGTGAAGCCTACCCGCCAGACATCTTCACCCCCCTCCACCCTGGCCATCCAGTAGTGCGAGCGCGAGTAGCGGTAAGTCTCCGGGAAGCGGGCGGAAAAGCGGGCGTGCTTGAAGCGAACAGTCGGTAGCGGCATGAGGGCAGGGGATCTGGATCTGGCCGTTATTTGGCATCGAGGCACACCACATGTCCTGGCGTGTTGCGTAGATATAGCTGACCATTCGCAAGCACTGGAGCACTCCAGCAGCGCCCGCTCAAAACCTGGGCACGGCTGAGTTCATCAAACTTTGCTGGACTGGCTTTTGCGATTACGAGTTCGCCTTTTTCGGTGAGAATGATCAAACGCCCATCTGCCGCCATGAGCGATCCGAAGCCCACGGATTTCTCAGCCCATAATTCCTTGCCATCATTGAGACGAACGCACTTGAGTGAACAACGGCTGTTTTGATCACCATCGATACCGTAAAGATGGCCATCGATGAGCACGCTCGAATTGAATTGGTTTTTAAGCACCTTGCTTTCCCAAACCTTCTCGGGTTGGCTGGAGCTGAGTTTTAGCAGGGTGCATCCCTTGTTGTAACCGCTGGAGATGAAAAGTTGGTCGCCACTGAGGATCGGGTCGGCAGCGTTCACCCCATAACGAGTGTTCCATTTGTAAGACCACACAGGCGTGCCGCTCGCCACTTCAACGGCCACAAAAATCTCGCCAGAGCCAATCACCGCCAGCTTTTTACCATCACGAGTCATCGGGTAGGGCGTCGAATAGCCGGCATTGCTGGTATCACTCTTCCAGATGATTTTACCCGTGGCCTTGTCCACTGCCATGCCTGCCTTGCCGACATTTAATATGAGCAACTTTCCCTGCACCAAAGGGGCCCCGGCGTAGCCCCAGTCGGGAATGTTGGAGTCCGTTTCCTTCTGTACATTTTTTTCCCAAATGACCTTTCCCGTGGCTGACTCGAAACAAAGGAGATCACCCCAGCGGCTGAGTTGATACACCTTGTCGCCGTCGAGGGTCGGTGTGGCTGAGGTGCCGCCTTCGTAGTATTTGTCGCCCAGATCCGCCTCATATTCGTGTTTCCAAAGCACCTTGCCGGTTTTGGCATCCAGACAGAAAACGCCGTCCTTTCCTTCAGCGTGCCCGGTGGTGAAGGCGCGTCCATCAGCCACCACAAAGGAGGAAAATCCAAGTCCGACCTCGGCTTCCCAAAGTATTTTAGGCTCGCCTGTCAGCTTCCATTCCTTTTCCAGCGAAAGCCCATCCCGTGTGGGACCACGCCAGATTGGCCAGTCCGCAGCTGTGCTGAGCGATGTCGTCAGCGCCAGTGATGCCAGGCAGGAACGTTGGAAAAATGTTTTCATGCGCCCTGAAATACGCGCCTGCGGGCAGAAATCGCAACTGTCCATTTACAAACCAGTCATGAGGAATGTGATCCAGCGAGATGCAGCCACTGCTTGCAGGTGACGTTCTCAGCTTCTACCTACCCGGTCTCCATGCCAAAAAAATCCGCTGCCAAATCCCTTCAAGCGCCAGGTCTCTCAAACGTGATCCAGGTGCGTGGCGCGCGGCAGAACAATCTTCGCGGCATCGATCTCGACCTGCCCCTGGGCAAGCTGACGGTTGTCACAGGTCCGAGTGGTTCGGGCAAATCCTCACTCGCGTTCGACACCATCTATGCGGAGGGGCAGCGCCGCTACGTGGAGACCTTTTCGCCTTACACACGACAGTTTTTTGAGCGCATGGACAAGCCCAAGGTGGATGCCATTCACGGTATTACTCCGGCAATTGCCATCGAACAGGTGAACAACATCCGCTCCACTCGCAGCACCGTTGGCACGATCACCGAGATCAATGATTACCTGAAGATGCTTTTCCCGCGCCTAGCCGAGGCAACTTGTCCCGAGTGCCAGCGCCCCGTGCGCCCGGAAACGGCCGAGAGCATCCAGTTTGAACTGCTCAGTTCCCATGCAGGCAAACAAGCACTGATAGGCTTCGGCGTACCTGTTCCCAAAGACACCAAGGTTGGCGACTTTTTTCCTTTTTTGCAAAGCCAGGGTTACCTGCGCATCTGGATCTATGGCGAACTCGTCCGCACCGACGAACCTGATGCAATGAAGGGACGCAAACTGCCTGCCATCGTGTTTGTTGTGCAGGATCGCGTGACGTTGGATTCGAAACAAAAAGCACGATTGAGCGAGGCCATTGAGGCCGCATTGCGTCTTGGGAAAGGACAACTCTCAGCGGTGATTTCGCCTGAATTTTCTGGCTCTCAGGCCGGTGCAGCGAAATCCAGCCATCCTGTAACTCGAAGCTTCAGCACCGACTGGCGTTGTGCCGACTGCGATCTCAAACTGCCCGCTCCCACGCCTGGTCTGTTCTCTTTCAATAATCCCATCGGGGCCTGTCCGACTTGCAAAGGATTTGGCCGCACACTTGGACTCGATTTGCGCAAGGCGATGCCTGATGAATCACTCAGCATCAGTGAAGGTGTGGTGAAGGCTTTCACAGGCACGACCTATCACGAGAGTCAGGATGATTTGGAGCGCGCGGCCATTGCTAAAGGCGTCAATCTTGACACACCCTTCTGTGATCTGCCGGAAGAGCATCAGAAATGGGTGCTCAATGGCGTCAAAGATCACAAGCGCGGTGAATGGTATGGCGTGAAAGGCTTTTTCCAATGGCTCGAATCCCGTGCCTACAAGATGCATGTCCGCGTCTTTCTCAGCCGCTTCCGGGCTTACACGACATGCCTTGATTGCGATGGTGGGCGGTTAAAAAAGGATGCTTACAACTTCCGCATCCTTGATCAAACCATCGCCGATCTTTGGAATCTGGCTGTCATCGATTTACTGCCGTTTTTGCAAGGCCTCACCGTCAAGGAAAAGGACGGAGCCACAAAGATGCTGCGCGATGAAATTTGCAGCCGTCTCAGTTACCTAGATCGCGCGGGACTCGGCTACATCCATCTAAACCGCCAAACCCGCACGCTGAGTGGCGGCGAACTCCAACGCGTGAACCTGACCACCTGTCTAGGCGCATCACTGGTGAACACACTCTTCGTCCTTGATGAACCAAGCATCGGCCTGCATCCACGTGACATTGGCCGGCTCATTGGTGTTATGGAAGGCTTGCGGGACAAGGGCAACACACTGCTCGTTGTCGAGCACGAAGAGTCCGTCATGCGAGCAGCCGATCACCTCATCGAGATCGGGCCGGGCCGTGGTGACAAAGGTGGAATGCTCGTCTACGACGGTGACTTGAGTGGCCTGGAGAAGATGAAGGGCTCCTTGACGGCTGATTACCTCACGGGAAGGAAGAGGATTCCAGTGCCTGAGCAGCGGCGAAAGGTGTTTAGTGATCAGTGTTCAGTGGCCAAGCCGGGTGTCAAAACCAAGAGACAAACGCCTAACTTACAGTGCTCCAAACCATCCACTGATGCCAGGGGCACGATTCAAATTCGTGGCGCGAGGCAGAACAATCTGCAAAACCTCAACATCGACATCCCGCTCGGTGTTCTCTGCTGCATTACGGGCGTTTCCGGCTCCGGCAAAAGCACGCTCATCCACGAGGTCCTGTATCGAAATCTGCAGCGCCTGCGCGGTGAGGTTTGTGAAGATGATCCCGGACGTGTCAAAACCATCACGGGCCATGAGAAGCTGAGTCAGGTGGTGATGGTTGACCAATCGCCACTTGCCCGCACGCCGCGAAGCACGCCCGCCGTGTATGTCGGTGCCTTTGACGCCATTCGCCAATTGTTTGCCGAAACCGAAGATGCCAGAGCACTTGGCATCACTCCTGGTTTCTTCTCATTCAACTCCGGTGAAGGTCGCTGCGAGCGCTGCTGGGGCACAGGTTATGAGAAGATCGAAATGCAATTCCTCAGCGATCTTTATGTGACCTGCCCCGAGTGCGAAGGGAAGCGTTATCAGCCCCATACATTGAAGCTCCTGTTGAATGGCAAAAGCATCCATGACGTGCTCTGCCTGACTGTCGAGGAGGCCGTGCAGTGGTGTCGCGAGGGGTCGCGTGAATCCATTAAAACTCAGCAAAAACGCTTCACCAGCATCGCTGATCAGCTCGACATTCTCGTGGAGGCGGGCTTGGGCTACCTCAAGCTCGGCCAGCCACTCAACACACTCTCAGGAGGCGAAGCTCAACGATTGAAGCTGGTAGGCCATCTGATCGAAAGCGCGAACGAGAAGCAATCTGATGCGAAGTCTGCTTTGCTTCTGCTGGATGAACCCACCACAGGCCTGCATTTTGATGACATCGCCCTGCTGGTTCAATTGCTGCAGCGTCTGGTCAATGAGGGCAACAGCCTGATCGTCATTGAACACAATCTCGACATAGTGCAATGCGCCGACTGGGTCATCGACCTCGGGCCGGATGCCGGTGTCAATGGTGGCAAATTGGTTGTTGCCGGAACACCCGAAGACGTTGCGGCCTGTTCCGAATCCTGGACGGGAAGGTATCTCAAAGACAAATTCCGCATGCCGGATGCCGAAGGCCGCTTGGCAGAGCCGGTCACTTCCTATCGTGCCTCGAGAAAGCCGGTTCTGCCAGACCTGCATTCTTCCAACACAATCAGCATCAGGGGTGCCAGAGAACACAATTTGAAGAACATCAGTCTCGACATTCCGCGCGATCAGTTTGTGGTCGTCACCGGTTTGAGTGGCTCAGGGAAATCAACGCTGGCCTTTGATCTCGTGTTTGCCGAGGGGCAGCGCCGATTCCTTGACAGCATGTCGGTGTATGCGCGCACTTTTGTGGAGCAGATGGAGAAACCGGAGGTCGACCTGATCACGGGTGTTCCGCCGACAGTGGCCATTGAACAGCGCATCTCGCGTGGTGGCGGTAAGTCAACTGTGGCGACAGTGACTGAAGTTTGGCATTTCCTGCGTCTACTGTTTGCGAAACTTGGTACGCAATATTGTCCGAAGTGTGATGTGCCCGTGGTCAAACAAAGTGCCACGGCCATCACCCAAACCATCGCAGATCAGGCCAGGACTGGCGCCGTGCATTTGCTGGCACCTCTCATCAAAGCCCGCAAAGGCTTTCATACCGAAGTGGCTGAAGGCGCGCGCAAGCACGGCATCGAGACCCTGCTCGTGGATGGCGAGTTCAGGGACACACTGAATTTCAAGCCACTCGCCCGGTTCAAGGAACACAGCATCGACGCAGTCATCGGACGGATCACCAAAGGTGTGTCTGCCATCGAACTGCGGCCGCTGGTCGAAAAGGCTCTCAAGATGGGGCGCGGCAACATCAAGTTGCGCTTTGCTGACAAATCCACGCAAGTGCTGAGCACCGAGATGAGTTGTCCATCGTGCTCGCTTTCGTTCGAAGAATTGGATCCACGACTGTTTTCATTCAACAGTCCACACGGCTGGTGCAAGCAATGCCGGGGTTTTGGTTTTGTGGTCACCGATCACGGTGCCACACCACGCCGGGATGACATCTCCCAGCTCGAAGCTGAACTCGAGGAGGAGCGGCGGCTTACCCGCCACGACGATGATGACGAGGAATCGAGTGAACGTGTCATCTGCAAGAGTTGCGCAGGCAGCCGCCTCAATGAAACCGCACGCCATGTGAAGCTCATCAGCGGTGCCGGGACTGCGAAGGGCGGTGGAAAATCCACTTCACCACTGCTGCGTATTCAGGACATCAATCATCTCTCAGCCGAAGAGGGTGCGGCGGCGATGGCCAGGCTTTCGTTCACAGGAACCGCGGGCGAGATCTCACGTGACATTTTGGCCGAGATCAAACAACGCCTGCACTTCATGAAGGAGGTCGGCCTGGGTTACCTGCAACTCGATCGAAGCGCCGACACTTTAAGCGGAGGCGAAGCGCAGCGCATTCGACTGGCAGCTCAACTCGGCTCCAATCTGCGCGGAGTGCTTTACGTGCTTGATGAACCCACCATCGGTCTCCATCCGCGTGACAATGAACGACTGCTCAACACGCTGGTGGCCCTGCGGGACAAGGGTAATTCACTCCTCGTCGTCGAGCATGATGACGACACGATGCGTCGCGCAGACACGATCATCGACCTCGGACCTGGTGCCGGTCGCTTCGGGGGGGAGATCATCAGTCAGGGCAATCTGGCCCACATTCTCAAGGACAAGAACAGCGTCACCGGTCGGGAATTGCGCCAACCCTTGAAGCACCCGCTCAAAGGCTCCCGCCGTCCGCTACCTTCAGCCAAGAAGAAGGAAGGCTGGCTGACCATCGATGGCGCCCATGCGAACAACCTGCGGAACATTCAGGTCAGCATTCCAGTCGGCCGTCTCACGGTCATCACCGGAGTCAGTGGCAGTGGCAAGAGTACTTTCATGCACAGTGTTCTTGGTCCTGCCGCCAAGGCTGCGCTCAGCAAGGACAAGGGCAAGACCGTGCAGCCATGGAAAGCGGCGCACGGGTTTGATCAGATCGCCGCCATGCATGAAGTGGATCAGTCGCCTATCGGCAAGACATCCCGCTCCTGCCCGGCCACTTACGTTGGTGTGCTGGATGACATCCGGAAGCTCTTTGCACAGGTTCCTGCGGCACGCGCCCGAGGCTACGATGCCGGGCGCTTTTCCTTCAACACCGAAGGCGGACGCTGCGAAGCCTGCATGGGCAATGGAGAGATCAAGGTGGAGATGAATTTCCTCCCCACGACCCGTGTTCCTTGTGAAATCTGCCGCGGCATGCGGTTCAATGCCGCGACTCTGGAAATCGATTTTAACGGCAAGACCATCGGCGATGTCCTGCGCATGAGCATCACCGAAGCGGCTGATTTTTTCTCCAGTCAGCAACGCATCGCACGGCCGTTGCAATTACTCGCCGACACCGGCGTCGGCTACTTGCAGTTAGGCCAACCGAGCCCGACGCTCAGCGGGGGCGAGGCCCAGCGGTTAAAACTCGTCACTGAACTCAGCGTCGGACAGGGAAAGACGATCACTCAAAAAATGCGCGGACTGAACACCGCAAAGCGTAACCTTTACCTGATCGAAGAACCCACCATCGGTCTCCATATGAGCGATGTGGCGCGTCTGCTTGATGTTCTGCACCGCCTCGTTGATGAAGGTCACACCGTCGTTGTCATCGAGCATCATCCTGATGTGTTTGCAGAGGCTGATTACCTGATCGACATCGGCCCCGAAGCCGGGCCTGAGGGGGGATTGATCGTCGCCAGGGGCACACCGGAGGAAGTTGCCAAGCACAAGACCAGCGTCACGGCTCCGTTCCTGCGACGCGTTCTTGGACTATGAGCCGGAGGCTTGCCCAAAGTCTGCTACTTTGCCGACATCAGATACCCCAGCACCATGACGCCCAGCAGAACAGCGGCGACGATGCGCCAGAACAATCGACGATCCATTGATGCTGCAGGGCGCCCGAATTCTCGATTGATGAAATCGTCATAGTCGAAGTCTTCGTCGGGCAGATCGAGTCCGTCGTAAATGTTGGTGTCGGATTTCCATCCTGATTTTGCGCAGGCCCCACAATCATCGCAGGCAGCGCTTCCGCGTGTAACCCACTCGCCACAGGCAGGGCATTGGCCGGGTGGTTTAAACGCGGCCATGGCGGTCAGATCATGCCGAGTTTCATCTTACCCTCGACGGAGATCATGCCCTGATTCCAGGCTGGCTCCCAGACAAGTTCGACAGCGGCATCATCCATTTCCTCGATGGTCATGATCCGGCTTTGAGCATCGGCTGCAATGGTGGGTCCCATGCCGCAACCCGGGGCGGTCAGGGTCATTTTCACCACCGCGCGGCTTTTTCCATCCTCTGTCTGCTCGATTGAGCAATCATACACGAGTCCGAGATCGACGATGTTCACGGGGATCTCGGGGTCGTAAACATTCTTGAGCTGATTCCAAACCTGAGCTTCCAGGTCACTGGCTTCATCCGGGATGTTGGATGAAGTGCTTTCCTGTTCTTTTTTGCTGGCTTCGGGATCTATGCCGAGTGCATCGATATCCTTGGCGCTGATGCGAGCGAGTCCGAAATCCGTGGCCACCGTGTAGGTGCCGCCGAGTGACTGGGTGATGATGACCTTCAGGCCAAGTGGCAGCTTGATCGCGTCGCCACTGGGGATTTGGACGGCTTCGACTTCGCGCTTGAGTTCGATGGAGGAATGCATGTGGGGGGAGGGGAAATGAGGGAAGATCTGGAAGCTGAGTGGGACGCGAGGATGGAGTCCCGAACCACGGTGTCAACCCTCCCGTGCTTATTGCTGAAACGACTCCGCAATGTTGAAGCCGATCGTTAAGGGACCACTTCGCCTGAGCCGGTGTAGATCCACTTCTCCACGGCACCATTTTTGATATGAGCTTGGGCTTCGGTATCGAATTTGCCGAACATGGTTTGTGTTTCGTATTTGACGATGACCGTCCAGACTCCGTCAGTGAGTTGTGGCTCGCCCCACTCCTTGATGATGTCCGGTTTGATCTCAGTGACCTGTCCCGACTTCATGCTGGCAACAAGTAGAGGGTAGGTGCCGTCCTTGTCTTTGGCGGGTTTGTCGTTACCGGCTTTGGCAGCGCCTTTGGATTCTGGCGGAGCATTCTTTGCTCGTTCGGCGGCAACCAGTTTGAACTCATGAGCTCTTTTCAGGGTCGCGGTATAAGTGATTTTCCAGCGTTCGTAACCCTGGGTGAGAACATCCTTCAAATCAGTGTCATCGAGAGCCACGGCACCTCTCATTGGCGAGGTGTCGGAAGGTGACACGAGAATGTTCGCGCCGTCCTGGCCCACGGCATACATTTTGCCACCTGCCTTCACTTGAGTGGAGGCGCTGGAGGTGCCGATTTTCATGCTCAATTGAAGATCGCGCTTCATGGTCACCTGACGCGGGAAAGCGCTCTTTGGCAGTGCCGTCCAATTCTTGGTCGCTTCTTCGATACTTGGAAGAACAGGCGCAACGAACTGGTTCGGGTCCACCACCGGCTTTGGCATTTCGGGCATCGGTTCAGGCTTGGGTGCTTCCATCACCACTTTTGGTTTGGGCGCTTCAACCACCGGCTTGGGTGGCTCGATAACCTTCACTTTCTTCTTAACCACGGGTTTTGGGGCCGGGGCGACGACAATCTCCTTTTTATGCTTCTCAAATTTTACATATCCGGCAAGGATGGGGTAAGCATACTGATAGGAGATGTAGCCGACTGCGGCTGCGAGAATAAGTACGAGGATGCCTTTCATGGTGGAGGAGGTGTAGCGGAATCCGAGCGAAGTTCAACCACGAGACTCGAAACATGCTGGATTAAAGCTCAACCCCTGGACCCGTTTCCAGCATGGATTGCCCAATAAGGGTGTTTCTGACCTTCGCCATGTTAGCCTGGTCGGCCACCAAAAGGTGATCTCATGGCATCTTGTGCCATGTCCTTGGATCTCAGGCAGCCGCGTCTTCTTCGCGCTTCTGCTCTTGCTCAGCCGTTTCCTCTGCATCGAGATCACGTGCTGCGCCTACTTTGAGGCTGACTTTAATATGATGCTTCTCGGCCGCAGTGTTGAGCAGCGAGCGGATGGAACTGATGGTCAATCCGTTTTTACCTATGACGTGACGAACATCTTCCGGTGCCAGTTGCACACGAAATGAGACCGCCCCATTGGCGTTGTGACTGATGGCGATGCTTGCCTGCTGCGGGTGCTCAATCAGATTGGCGACCACGTAGGAAAGGAACTCGCGAAGTGCTTCGGGGGCGTCCATAGAGATAAAAAATGGTCACTGGACCCAAGCCGCCGAGTCCCGGCGGCTACCTGCCTTCTATCTGCGAATTACTTCGCAGCGGCTTGCGCCTTCTTGATCAGACTGCGGACGGTGGGGGATGGCTGGGCACCCTTGGAAATCCAGTCATTCACCTTGTCGAGATTGACGTTGGCATTGCCTTTCTCCTTGGCTGGATCGTAGGTGCCAAGGATGTCAAGGAAGCGACCATCGCGGGGGAAACGTTTGTCAGCGGCGACAATACGGAAGACGTGATGCCCTTTGGCACCTTCTTGACGGAGACGAATAACTACAGCCATGATTTTTTATGTTCGAACTATTTTTCGGGGAGGCGGACAGTGGGAGAGAAGGTTAAGAAATCAAGAGCTTTTTTGAGCTTTCTCCCATGCTGGTATCGGGGTGATACCGCACCGGGAGAGAGATTTCCGCCTTGGCACTACTGGTTGGACCAGATGCCACCACGTCCAGAGGGCACTTACTCGGCAGCAGGGGCTTCGGCAGCAGCGGGTTTGGCGGCGACAGGCTTGGCAACCTTCTTGGCGGCAGGTTTCTTGACAGCGGTTTTCTTAGCTTTTGGCTCGCTCTTGACGGCGGATTTGCGGCTTGCACCTGATTTAACCAAAGCCTTCTTGCGGGCTTTGTAGGCTTTAAGGCGGCGGCGTTTGACGATCTTATTGAGTTGCTGTCCCATGTGGAGTTTGTGTGGTTGGTTGCTAGAAAAACGGCTCGGAGAGTGGCACCTTCCTCACGGGAATCAAGAAGCTATTCACAATTCCCCTGACTGCCGGCTCGCGGCTTGCGTCTTTCAGCCATTGGTTATACACAGCAGGCATCATGTTTACCGGTCTTGTCGAAGCCACAGCAACCGTCATCTCAATCGAGTGCCGAGGTGATGGTGCACGTCTATCATTAAGTGCCGGTATGATGGTTAACGAGCTGACGCTCGGCGAAAGCGTGGCGGTGAATGGTTGCTGCCTAACCGTTGCTGATTATGACACGGTCGCCCTGACGGTCAGCTTCGACCTGCTCATGCAAACACTTCGTGTCACCAGCCTGGGTGACTTGCAGCCTGGAGGCCTGGTGAATCTGGAGCGGGCGATGGCCCTGGGCACGCGCTTCGGTGGACATCTCGTTCAGGGGCATGTCGATGCAACGGTGAGCATCCTTGATTGGCGAATGATAGGCCAGGATCATCGACTTGAAGTGGAATTGCCTTCGGAACATCGTGGTTTGGTCATCCCGAAGGGCTCCATCTGTCTGGACGGCATCTCCCTCACCGCTGCGGAGGTCACCGAAACAAGCGTCGTCTGCTGGATCATCCCGCACACCTACCAAGTCACGAATCTGCACACGAAGAGGGCAGGGGAGCGACTCAACATCGAGTTCGACATGCTCGGCAAGTATGTTCGCGAGATGATGAAAGCGCAGTCGATGAAGTGAAGCGGGATTCAACCCGCTCCACCTGAATCAATGTTGGTGGACTAATGCCAGTTCGGCTTAGAAACGAAATTTCACGCCTGCATAGGCACCGGTATCCAGCGCGGGAAACCCCGGGATCTCCGCATATTGTTCTCCGAGCAAGTTTTCAATTCGGGCAAAAATCTCCGCGTTCCGGCGCAGCCGCCAGGACGCGCTGAGGCGCACATTCAGGTAATCCTCGACATCCGTCTGTCCAAGTGCGGTGAAGTCCTCGCGATCGATGACATAATTGGCGCTCAGGCTGAAAGTCACATCCTGATGCGGTTGAACTGTAATGCCGCCCGAGAGCGAGTGACGCGGGCGCCTTACGAGCCTTGCCCGACTCGTATCATCCGTAGCGTCGAGGTAGGTGTAGTTCAGATTCAAACCGAACCCTTTGCAGGGATTCCAATCGAGCCCCGACTCCAGCCCCTGAGTGGTGGCCTTTCCCACCGCGACAGGGATGTAAAAAGGGGGGAGATATTGATAAGTATTCCGCAGGTCATTGCGGAAACCTGTCACATGGATTCTGAGCTTGTTGGCCAAAAACGGCTGTTCAATCCCAACCTCATACCCGCGGCTGCGCTCCGGGTTGAGCAGATTCGGATTGCCACCAAAAACGGGCGTCAAATCCTGAGGTGTCGGTGGAGTGAAAGCGGTGCCGTAGTTGGCATGCAGCACCGTCTGGATCAAAGGCACACGATAACTCAAGCCTGAGCGCCAGGTCACGGCCTCATTGAAATCTGAGTAGCGATCATAACGCAATCCGCCCAGTAAATTCAATCCCGGCAGCACTTCTGCCTGCGACTGCAGAAACAGCGCCAAGTTCGTCTGCGACTGCGCGATGTCCTCCATGCCGGCACTGTCATTGAACCGCGTGATGAATTGATCCTGCAGCCATGTACCTGCCGTGATGGACCATTGATCCATGACCTGGACCACGCTTTGATATTCCAGGAAATCCGAGCGCGATGAAATGCGATTGTTAGGCTGCCCCCCCCCGGGGAAACCCGTGGCCACCTGCCGGAACTGACTGTGTGAAAATGTCAGGGTCTGTTTCCAGCGCTCGTTCGTCTCCCATATCAGCCTTGGAGAAGCGCTCCAAAATTCAGTTAACAAATGATTATTCTGATCATTCACCGCAATTGTTCCAGGCGTACCGACATCCGCCGTGTAGTGGCGCAGATCCAGGTCAAATCGCAGGCTGTCGTCAATCTGATAGCCCATCTTGCCCGCCGCGCTGGTCTGCTGAAACTGGCTGTTGATTCGCTGTCCCTGAATATCCGTCCTGCTTGCTTCAAAGCCCCAGTCCAAGTCTCCGGCTGAACCCAGCGTGCTGATGCCTTCACGGAATGTTCCATAGCTTCCGGTCTCAAAGAACGTTGTCGTCTCAGGCTTCACTAAACCGCGTCCGCTTCGAGTGATGATATTGATCACGCCACCCATGGTACGTCCTCCATAAATGCTGGCCGCCGGACCGCGCAGCACCTCGATGCGCTCCACATTGTCCAGAGTTGTGGTTTCGAGATTGAAGGATCCGGCAAGGTTTCCAGGCATCGGCCGCCCATCGATGAGCAGCGCCGTGTCCTTTGTCGTCGTTCCTCGAACCATCACGGTGGCGACGTTGCCGGTGACGCCGGGTGTGGCGATGGTCAACCCCGGCACAGCTCTCAGCGCGTCTGGCAGCAGGGGATACTTTTCCTGATCAATTTTTTTTCGATCGATGACCGTGATGCTTGATGCTGTTCGCCAGGCTTCAGTCTCGGTCTTTGTTGCCGTGATCACCGTCACCGGCAATTCCTTCACGGGTTCATTCTCTTCCGCTCCATGCAGCAGATGGCTGCTAAGGAGTGTGATCCCTGCGAATCTGAGTGCGGGGCATAGTCGTGTCTTTGGATATGTCATTGGGGCCGTTGCTTCATTACTTGCGATGAAGTGTGAACCCGCCGTTCTCCACATGAAGGGGCGGGCGTGAGCATTCGGAGAGAGATATTCGGACTCCGGGTTTGTGTGTGGTTGCCCGCACGCCTCTCTCACTCGCCTTCACCCTTGGTTGCCCTCGGATTGACTTTGCCCGCGAATCATCACTGACCAGCGTGTTGTGAAATTGTGACCCGTTACCGCAGCGCGACTGTGGCCGATTTTCACGGCCTTCCCTGCATCTACGAATGACTGCCCGGATCATCATCATGACCCGGGACGAATAAAGAAAACGTTGCGCTGCAAGCGCGCCGCCGTGGTTGGCAATACCGGATCAGCCATGGTCATGCAAGCGGATGTTGCCTTAGGGATCAGACAAGTTCCCGGGATCTCACGCATCTTTGATAGTGTTCCGGATTTTCATGGGGCAGGGGCACCTTTCCGCTTCATCTGCTTCCAACTTACGCTATCCTCAGTTGCATGGACTCGGCCCGGCTCATCGAAAGCGCTCAACAGCATCTGCCCGCCGCACTGGAATGGCTCCGGCGCATGGTTCAGATCAACAGCTACACCTCAAATGTTGCAGGCGTTAACGCGCTGGGCCAACTCACCGCCGAGTGTTTCGCTTCAATGGGTTTCACCGCCCAATTCATCCCGGCCACCGATCCTCAGCATGGCAGTCATCTTTTCCTCAGTCGCGGTCCATTGGACCTGCCGGCTGTCGTCCTTGTGACTCATCTGGATACCGTTTTTCCATCCGAAGAAGAGCTCCGAAACAATTTCAATTGGCAGCCTGAAGCCTCCCGAATCTATGGCCCTGGAACCGTCGATAACAAAGGAGGCACGGCACTCATTTGGCTCATGTTGCGTGTTCTGATGGATGTCCATCCTGCGCTTTTTGAATCTACCACTTGGCTCATTGCCGCCAATTCTGCTGAAGAGGTCATCGGCACCGATTTTGCTGAACGCACCTCCGAACTGTGTCACCACGCCGCGCGTGCCGTGCTCGTTTTCGAAGGCGGACCGCGAGAGGGCAAGGACTGGCACCTTGTCACTTCACGGAAAGGCCGGGCCGAATACCGGATCACTTGCACCGGACGTGCCGCTCACGCCGGCAGCAGTCATGCTGAGGGTATCAATGCTATCGTCGAACTCGCCCGGTTGCTGCCAAAAGTTGCGGCACTCACATCTCCAGAGAGCGAACTGACCGTCAATATTGCCAACATTCAGGGTGGAACTGCTCTTAACCGCGTGCCTCACGAGGCCACTGCTGAGTTGGAGATGCGTGCCTTTGATCCCGAGGCGCTTAGCCTGGCCGGAATGGTGCTGGAGAGCATGGGAGGAGTGGCTGAAGGCGGCGCACTGGTACAAATTGACTGTGTCGGTCGGACTCGTGCCTGGCCAGGTGGCGACGGCACCCAGGCCTTGTTTGAACTTTGGGCCAAACATGCCGACACGCTCGGCATTAAAGCGATTTCAATGAAACGTGGAGGGCTTAGCGATGCCAATTATCTTTGCCAACTAGGCCCGACACTTGATGCACTTGGTCCGGTGGGTGGCAATGCTCATTGCTCTGAGCGCACTTCAGACGGCACTAAAATTCCTGAATATGTCGAACAAGACAGCTTTGTGCCAAAGGCTGTATTGAACCTCCTCGCCTTGGAGGATTTTCTCGCCAGCCAGCCGAATCCATGATCTCGAGATGCCTCCCAGGACATGCAGTAGCTGTCCCGCGGGTCGTTTTAATAACTACATACAATGTATGTAAAGTATAGTCTTGTGGTGGTGGGTCAGATGCTTTATGGTAAATCAGTTCGATAAGCGATCCCCGGCTTGCGAACCACTGGATCAGGGCCGCCGCTCTCAGGATCGAGATACCATGGAGTTCTTGGAGCCTGCGGAGTAAACGTTTTTGGCGTTCTCCGTGGAGCGCTGAACTTCAAACGTGTAAACGCCTGCTCAAACTGAAGCCTTTCCCGTTCAGCTAAAGACTCGTCCATCATGGCAATGACGTCTTCAAGCGTCCATTGGTGATCAGAGATTCCAGCGGCCTGTGCTGGCGTCTTCTTGATTGTGCTATGCTTGCGGCAGAAATTGTAGTTCATGAATGACAGCGCCAGCATGTGGCAGTGATTTTCTGTCTTCTTGCTGAATGCGTTTGTGAGGCGTGTGAAACGGCGGTTTCCCATGCGAATCGTGAGGTTGGCGCGCTCAACGTAGCTAGTGCTCGTGCCATTTTAAAAGCGCGACAAATGCGGGTATTTGATGGCGAAGTTTTTACCCGCTACGCAGAAGCGGCAGAATCTTTTGTTATCTCAGTGGCAAAAGTTGGGATTATTGCCCTAATTGATGAGGCCACAGGACATCAAGACTCACGACCAAGAGACGATCTCCAAAAACACCTCGATAAGTATCTCAAAAAGGAATTTGCCGCATGGTCTAAGCGATTCCCGGACGATTTTTATGAAGAGATGTATCGCCTCAAAGGCTGGCAGTGGCAAGGTATGAAGGTCAATCGCTTCCAAGTCGTAGCATTTTACACAAACGATCTGATTTATTCACGACTGACACCAGGGATGCTTGAAGAGCTTCAACAGATAAATCCAGCAAATGAGTTTGGGTTACGCAATCACAAACACCATCAGCATCTAACGCATGATATTGGACATCCCGCTTTGCAGCAGCATTTATATGCCATTATCGGCATGATGAGAGCATCGACCAGTTGGGGGCCTTTTGTGCGGATGATCGACCGCGCTTTCCCAAAAATTGGCTCTACTTATGCGCTTGCCCTTGATGATGATGAACTAAATCCACCTGATTAATTTGGCTTTGGGTCAGCTTTCTCCAATACCTTTGCAAACACCCTTTGGGCCGCAGAAACACCGCTTTCTGCGGCTTTTGCTTTGGCTTTGCGGGTGGCTTGCTTCTTGGTTGTGCGCGTCTTTGTCATGCGCTAAAGTAGCATGTTTGGAAGAAATCGGGAATCTATAATTTCTATCAATCGGTGTGACCCACTACCAGTCTTGTGGTAGCCTGTGGCTAGCTTGTAGGTTTGAGAATTGCGGGTCAAAAACCAGCCATTCACGTGATTCATGGTAAAGATCTATGGGACGGGCTTATTCAAAAAGAAATCAGGACAAGCCCCAATGGTTTGGTGGAATACGGATCTCCAGCCATTCTGCAGTTGTTGAAAATTCTGTGAGTTGGCGCTGTTCAGAACTCAGTGCGGCTGGGACGATGGCAAAGTCACCAGCCTGAAGCTGAGTGTTAGCAGTTGTTAATTGGCCCTTGATCATGGCGATGACCAAATGTTCACCGGATTCTCCAACCACTGACTGGCCGGCGCGATTGCGGCGAATTTCAAAGAACTCACTGGAGATGAGGTTTCCGTTAGCGTCGGCATTCTGGAAACTCGGGGCCGCAGTTTCGAAATCAATGCTGCGAAGTGATTTCTGGAGATGCAGCTCTCGTGGCTTTCCATCAAGACCGAGGCGGTTCCAATCAAACACCCGATAGGTTGTGTCGCTATTTTGCTGCACTTCGAAAATAACGAGACCACCGCCGATGGCGTGGATCAGTCCGCTCGGAATGTAGAGACAGTCTCCGGGTTTTGGCTCCATGACCTGGACACATTCGATCATCGTCCCGTCGTGGATGGATTGCTCAAGAATTTGCGGTGTCACGCCATGGCGGAGACCGGCATAAAGCTTTGCTCCAGGCTCAGCATGAATCACGTACCACATTTCCGTCTTCGGGTCTCCGCCCAGTTCGGCAGCCAGGTGCGCTGGTGGATGAACCTGAATGGAGAGATCATCACAGGCATCAAGGATCTTCATCAGGAGCGGATAACGAGCAGCAGGATGGCTCATTAAGGCCTTTCCAAAGACGGCTTCGCGGTGCCCGGTCCATAGATCATGCAGAGAAACCTGCTGGCCATTGCTAATTGTGCAGACGCTCTGCTCAAGGGGGCGATCGCTGATTTCCCACGACTCACCGAACGGACTTTGAGGGTCCGGTAGCGTCCGATTCAGCAAAGTCTCCAATCTCCTTCCGCCCCACATGCGGGTTTGATAGAGCGGTTGAAACGTTAAAAGTGAATCGAACATGCTGACTGTGAACGGTTAAAGCCATCTTCTGCAAGTTTTGGCATGTCCAATCCGCAGCGGACCAAACAGCAATCCCGTGGTGGAGGGAACCATGAGGCCACCCCGGTATACAGGCTCACGCTACCAATGGGCGTGATCGCAAATGGCAGCAAGTAATGCTTGCAGCTTGGCGTTGTTTTCGGGCAATCTTTAATCTCTATGGAAAACACACCCGACACCACGTCGCGCCGCGACTTTTTGAAAAACTCCACCAAGGCGGTCGCTGGACTGTCCGTCCTCTCAGGCATTCAGATTCCTTATGTCCACGCGGCTGGTGATGACACGATCAACATCGCTCTCGTAGGTTGTGGCGGTCGCGGCACAGGAGCAGCGAGCAACTCCATGGGAGTGAAGCAGCGCACACGCCTCGTCGCCATGGCGGATGTGCAGGAAAGCCGCTTGGAAGCCAGCTTTGCCGGCCTGAGCGCCAAACACCCTGATCGCTTTTCGGTTTCTGCGGATGCCAAATTCATCGGCTTTGATGCCTATAAGAAAGCCATTGATGTCCTGAAACCGGGCGACGTGGTCGTGCTGGCGACACCTCCAGCCTTCCGCTGGGTGCAGTTTAAATATGCCATCGAAAAAGGCGTGAACGTCTTCATGGAAAAACCCATTTGCGTGGACGCACCGAGCGGCAAGCGCATGCTGGCTCTGGGTGAAGAGGCCAAGGCTAAAAACATGAAAGTGGGCGTGGGTCTCATGTGCCGTCACTGCCGCGTTCGTGGCGAGCTTTTTGACCGCATTCAGCAGGGGGAAATCGGCGACATCATCCTGGGCCGGGCCTATCGTCTCCAAGGCCCGGTTGGCACCTGCTTCACCCTGCCCCGTGACCCGAATACGGAAAAGAGCGAACTGCTCTGGCAGATCAAAAACTTCCACTCTTTCCTCTGGGCTTCAGGGGGTGCCTTCAGCGACTTCAACATTCATAACATTGATGAAATCTGCTGGATGAAGAATGACTGGCCGGTTGAAGCCAAAGCCACCGGAGGACGCTCAGACCGCGGGATTCACATCGATCAAAACTTTGACCATTACAGCGTCGAGTACACCTTCCGCGATGGCAGCAAATTCTGGCTTGAAGGCCGCAATGCCATGAAGACGCACAATGAGTTTGCCAGCTATGTGCACGGGTCCAAGGGCATGGCCGTGATCTCCACCGCAGGTCATTTCCCTTCCCGCGCAATGACATTCAAGGGTCAAAACAAGAATCCCAAGGAGATCATCTGGCGTGGACCCAAGGTTGAGCCAAACCCATACGACCTGGAATGGCAGGATCTGATCGACGCCATTCACAACGACAAGCCCTACAATGAAGTTGAGCGCGGCGCGAAGAGCAGCCTCGTCACCGTCATGGGTCGTATGTCGGCACA
>CANJVS010000004.1 GCA_947477755.1 Verrucomicrobiaceae bacterium
AGGCAGAACCCCAGCAGCATGAAGAGTAAACGCCACAGATCAGTGGGGCGCAGACGATGGGATGAGGAACGCAGTCGCAAAGGTTCGTCGAGGTAGGACATGAGCGTGGGCATGATTCGGGATGGGTGAGAGATTCAGGCGCTCAACGCCGCCGTGGGTTGCGGGCGGTAGCTCTTGGTGAAGCACCACAGCTCGCGGGCATTGTTAAATGCCTGCCAACACGGTTCGTGCTCCTCACGCGGCCAGACCTTCACCTGCACCGGCGTGGGCTCGACGGAGTTGATCACCACCGAGGCAATGTCCTCAAGCTTGCGGCTGCATTCTCCCGCATGATTGAGTGCCTTGAAGTAGGCCATCAATTGCAGCGGCCAGGTTTCATAGTAGCTGGCCTGATAGTTGCCCTTCTTGTCGGGCTTCATCTTCTGCGTCTTGAAATCAATCAAGGCCCAGGTGCCTGCGTGACGCAGTTTGGCCACGAGGTCGATGCGACCAGCGAAGCCGAACTCCGAATGCACCGCCACGGTTTCCACCAGACCGATGCGCTCGATGTGATCGTCGATCCAGAGTTTGACCGGCATGAACAACCGCAGGATGTCCGGGTTCTCGGGTGGCTCACCGGTTTGCAGATAGACCTCGATGGCCGCGTGCACGGCGCTGCCTAGATCAGCAGCGGAGCGGACCTGCTCGCCCATGTCGGTGACGACACGACGCGCAAAAGCATCAAGGGATTCGTCGTCTCGCTTGGGCAGCGTCAGAGCGGCCATGATGGCCTGCTCCTGCTTCCAAGCGTCGAGGCCAGGCTTGGCCAAGACGCCGAGGATGTTGGTGACTGAAGGCAGAGCATTGACCTTGCGGGCATCACGCAGAGTGACACTGCGCATGCCGTTGCCGTCCGCCCGGACCACCTCGTGATACGGGGTGCCATCGGGCAGATACCAGTGCGAGGGGGATTCGCGTTGAATAAGGATCATGGGGGTGAGTTGGGTTCGGGGTTTGAAAACTCAGTAGGCGATGTCATCCGACTCAGGGGCCGCAGGCTTGGTGAGCCCGAACTCCACAGCGGCCTTCTCCACAGCCGCCATCAGGTCGCGGTCTGCTTTGAGCGGTTTGACCAGCGCCTTGGCAATGGGCAGCCAGTTCTCATAGAGACCACACACCGCCGCCTGATCGAGTTCGCAGAGTTCGAGTCCCTGGTGCTTGCCGACGTGGACTTTGGTGAAGCGCCAGTCATCCGCAGGCTGCGTATCTTGAGACGCAGGTTGGGAAACACGATTGTAGGAGGCATCTTTGTCCTGGCGATCCTTGACGCGGATGTACTTGCCGGAGGGCTTCAAACCATCGCCGCTCTTGTCAGGACGGATGAGGCCGATGTTGGCGTAGGTTTCGCCGTTGCGTCCCTCGTTGTGGACGATGACGATCTGCGCGGTGCGACCAATAAGAGTTTCCGTGTCGAACTCCTGCTGCTCGGCGGCGGTGAGATCGCGACCGAACCAGAGTTTGAGGAAAGCGCGCAGCGCGGACTTTTCACCCAGCGTGGTATTGAAGCCGCGTGACCACACGAGGTAGGGCTTGCCGTCATCGCGGAGCTGGGTGGTTTCAAAGACAAAACGAAACTGCTCTTTCGGGCCGTAATCGGTCTGCACCGTTTTGGGAGCGGTCACGTCAACACAGACGGCGAGGCCGTTGTATTCGGGGTGAGTATCGAAGGGCTTGTTGGACTGAGTGGTGAGTTTCATAGTAAGTTAGTTGCGTGTTTGGATGTTGTGGGTGTGTGGATTGAAAACTTGTGATGATCTTATGAGGTCTCAGGCTGACTGAGGATGTGAGGCATCACGCTTTTGTGTGGTCAGCCAGAGCCTCACGGCTGCTAGGTCAAACCTGACCATGTCGCCTATCTCGAAGGCAGGCAGGCCGCGCCTGCGCAGGTTGAAGATGTGCCGTTCCGAGCAGCCGAGGTATTGAGACAGGCGGCCCGTGGTGATCAAATCTCCCGGCGGATCGCCGCCGGAGTTGAATAGAGTGCTTGGTGATGTTTGATTCATGATCGCGTTGCGTTGTTGCTTTTGAGGGCGGCACTCGAAATCGAGAGTGCGGCCACGCGAGAATCATGCGGTGTCAAACCGGGTTTGTCGGCAGTCCTTGGAATACCCTATGCAACCCCACATAGGGCTATGTGAACCCTATGCCGCGCTATGTATGGGGTATGCATAGGGTTTCCATAGGGTTAGCAAACTCATGTTGGGTTGCGCCCGCTTTGAAGTGACTGTGATAGCCTTGCTGAATAGGATAGCACCTGTATGAACACCCATCCTTCCTCCCACCGCATCAAGCGCCTCCAGGTCACTGGCGGCTTTCTCATCGGCCTCGACATCAGCTTTCACGACGGACTCAACTGCATCATCGGTCCAAGGGGCACAGGCAAGAGCAGCGTGCTGGAACTGGTGCGCTACAGCCTGGACATCATGCCGGGCCGGGAAGGTGATCCGCTGCGCAAGCGGATCACCTCCGTGATCGAGAATAACCTCGGCGGAGGGCGTGTTGAATTGACAATCGAAACCAAGGACGGCCTCACCTATGTTGTAAGCCGCGCCGCAGGCGAGGATTCCATCCTGCTTGATCCTGACCGCAAACCGCTTTCGGTGGAATTTTCATCCCAGTTGTTCGGGGCCGATGTGTATTCGCAGAATCAGATCGAGAGCATCGCCGAGACGCCGCACTACCAGCTCGATCTCATCGACGGTTTCGAGCAGGAGAAGCTCAATACCATCCACCATCGCCTTGAGGCGACGCTGCGCGAACTGCGCGCCAGCGCTGGGCAAATCCTGCCGCTGATGACGGAGAAGGAAACGCTGGAGGCTGCTCTCTCACAGATCGACATGATCAAGGAGAAGCTCAAGGGGTTTGCCGCTGTCGAAGGCGAGGATTCTGAGGAGGTCAACCGGGCGCACCTGCTCAAGTCGCTGCGCGACAGGGAGAACAAGGCGCTCGCTTACGCCAGCGACGCCACCACCCAACAGGCCGATGCCATCAAGGATCTGATGGGGCGATGTGAGGCCAGCGTGCTGGCGTTCTTCTCACCGGACGTGCTCACTGGACCCAACGGCGCAATCATCACCGACGCCGTGGCCAGCCTGCGCACCGCGATCCGCAGTTCGGAAAAGGCGCTTGCCACGGCCGCACAATCTCTGGACGCGGTTCTGCTTGAACTGACGCGGGCTAGGGGAATCATCGAACAGGCTCACGTTCCCCAGGAGCTGGCCTTCCACGCGATCATCGAGAAGCAGCAGCAAAACCAGACGCAGTCGGTTGAGCGCGCAAAACTCGAAAAGCAGCAGAACGACCTGCTCTTCAAACAGCGCCGCCATGAGGAGGTGGTTTCCCAGCTCAGAAATCTCAAGAGCCGTCGTGACGAACTGCTCGCGCGACTCTCCGATGAACGCGACATGCGATTCAAAGTCCGCGACTCCGTTGCAGAGCGTCTCAGCACCCGGCTCAAGCCGAACATCCGTGTGAGCATCGCACAAAACGCCGATCCGGACGACTACCGCAAGTTTCTCGAAAACAATCTGCGCGGACTGGGCATCCAGCACAACCGGGTCGCCACCACCATCAGCAAGGCCATATCGCCGCAGGAGCTTGGTGAACTGGTACAGGCAGGCGAGCCCGCATCGCTAGCCCGTCGAAGCGGCATCAACGCGCAGCAGGCAGGCAGCGTGATCAAGGCGTTCAACTCGGAGGAAAGGCTGATGGATCTGCAGATTCTGGACATGGATGACCAGCCGAGCATTGAGCTGTGCGACAACGGGGTTTACAAACCGTCCACCGGATTGTCCACAGGGCAAAAATGCACCGCAATCCTTCCTCTACTCATGTTCGACCGCGTCAACCCGCTGCTGATAGACCAGCCCGAGGACAACCTCGACAACTGCTACGTCTATGAAACAATCGTGAACAGCGTCAACGACGTGAAGCGCATGCGCCAGCTCATCTTCGTCACCCACAATCCCAACATCCCAGTGCTCGGAGACGCCTCGAGGGTGTTCGTCATGCAGTCCGATGGCCGGACGGGCAGCGTCAAAGTTGAAGGCGACGTGGACCGTTGCCGGGACGATATTATCAATCTGCTTGAGGGGGGTGAGAAGGCCTTCGATCTGCGCACCGAGCGCTATAAAACCGCCCAGCCATGAGCACGCCCGACGACCCGCCCGCAGTCTCCTGGACGACTCGCCGCAAGCAGGCGGAGGAGCAGTGTGCCGCACTGCTGCTGCGACCAGACGAGGAGGTTGCGGGTGAGGTTGTCAGGCTTGCGAACGATCCCAAATGGGAAGTGCGCAAGGTCGTGGCAGAGAGTATGGCGGCGTTCCCTGAAAAGGTGTTCCGGGAACTCTCCATTCTCTTTGCCTCCGAGCGCAACGCGCTGGTGGCGGCCGCGTTTGAGCGTTCGCTCGCACGCCGCAGTCCAGTGGCTGACATTGCCCCGGCCCATGCCGACCTACTGCAGGGCGAGGTCGCCAAGATCACTCACAAGTTCGGCCCCGATGCCGCAGATGCCGCCCTCAAATTCGCCGAACGCTGCACGTTTCTGCACATCCGGTCGGCGGGGCACGACCTGAAGAACATCCTCAGCTACCTCAAGCTTGATCCGGATGCGCTCATCAAGGAGCCAGCCAATGCAAAGCACAAAAGCAAAATCCAACGCTACAAGAATGGCCGGGATTACCTCCACCGTCTGTCGGAGATGATGGAAGTTTACTCCAGCCCGCTCGATATCAGGATGCAGCCGGAGGATTTGGTCGAGATGGCATTTGAAGCCATCACGGCCGCCCGCGAACAAGTGGAGAAGGGTGGCGTGGATTCAACGTCAGTGGCATGTGACGTCGAGGCACCGGAGTCTGTCATTGTTCCAGTTTCGCGCTATCACATTGCGATGGCGCTGACGAACCTGGTGAAGAATGGTATTCAGGCCTACGCCTTGCCCGACTCCAAGTTCGGCGAGGGCAGAGTGTTGATCCGCATCATCAAGGATGCTGAGTGCGTGACCATCACGGTGGCAGATGGCGGTTGTGGTGTTGCTCCCGGTGATTTGCAGAATCTGGTGCAGTTCATTCCCGGCGGCACGGCAAAGCGCGGTGGATCTGGCTACGGGCTTCCGATCTGCCGCAGGTATTTGCAGGCGCATGGCGGGCAGATATGGCTCGAAAGCACGAAGAACAAGGGAATGACCGTCACGGTCACGATTCCCTGCAACACCTGCGATGCGGTTTTATGATTAGAATACTTGTCATCGACGACCAGGATGATGTTCGCGACGAGCTTCGCGAGCGGATCGCATCCATGAACTATGAATCCGATGAGGCGGCCTCGCAGGAGCAGGCGCTCGAAAAACTGAGCGATCTTGCTTATGATCTCGTGCTGCTTGACCTGAAATTACCCCTGAGTTTTGGGGGCGTGACCCGCATGGAACATGGGCGCAACCTGCTGCAAAGAATTGTGGCGATGCCTGCGGCCCCTCCCGTGATCGTCATTACCTCGCACTATGGTCCTCAGGGACACAAGCTTGCGACGGAGATGATTCACCTGGGAGCGGCCAGTTTTGTGGGCAAGCCTTTCGACGACGATCCGCCCGAGCCAAAAATCGAGATGGTGCTTGCCCGCAGGAAGACCCGCGCAAAGGAAGCCGAGAAAAAGGAAGAAACCTTCTCGGGTGGAGTGCTGCTCCTGCACGATGACGGCATCGAGTTGTGCGGTTTTGTTGTGGGGGGGATACGAGGCAACGCCATCATCCGCCGCGTCGTTGAAATGCTTGCCCAGCGGACGAACGGCAAGCTGCGCAAGGCATCTGCCCAGGTCTTGGCGGATGCGCTTTCAAAATCCGTCACGGCGGCCACCGTGACCAGCGCCATCAACGAGTTTCGCTCCCAATGCTCCGAGAAGCTCGCCCATGCCGGCATCAAGTGTGACAGGAACGACGTCATCCTCACTGTGAAGGGCGGCGGGTATCAGTTTGCCCCCGGGATTGAGGTGCGTGTGGGTAATGAAGAGTTGCCGGCATCGCAGGTCGAACAAGACTGCGAGCTGCTCTTGAAGCAGTTCCGCCGGCGCGGCAAGATGACGGTCAAGCAAGCGCGCGAGTCGGTTGATATTCCGGCTACGAGAGTGAAGACGGCCCACGCGGCGCTGATGGAACGCAAAATGATTGATATTGTTAGCGGCAGTGGGAGCACGACCACCTACATGCTGATCAAAGCCGAGATGCCAGCCTAGAAAGAAATGATGCAGAAATGAAGACGAAACCGCTCGCCCTGATTGGGGATGACAATTTTTGCGTTCGCGAGGCGGTGGAGGACCGCGTTGCCGAACTTGAGCATGACTTTCATTCCGTGGGATCACAGCATGAAGCAGCCGAAGCCCCACCCATTCCTGTCGAGGTTGATGTCCTGAGCTTTTCCAAACTCTTTGAGGACTCAGCCTTTCCGATGGCGGTGGACACCTATCAAAGGGGCTTCGTCTGGAACGACGACAAGATCCGCCAGTTGAAAGATGATTTGGCAGCCTATCAGCGCGATGCCGACCCGAAGCCGCCCTACTACATGGGCACGATCTTGGTCCACCGGAACAAGGACAAGCTGAAGCACTTCATCATCGACGGCCAGCAGCGGCTCACGGCGCTGTGTGTGCTCCACCAGCAACTAAAGGGTAGCTTGCCCGGCAAATGTGCGCTGACCTATTCACCGAAATCGGCGCGGCGCATCCGTGCGGCGGCCGGGATTTTCGAAGAGCCGCTCTCCCGCCCGACTGCCGCCATCTTCGGGCAGATTGTCTTCACGGTCATCTGCGTGGAGCGGGTGGATTTGGCATTCACGTTCTTCGACACGCAGAACAACCGGGGCGTGCCGCTTCATGCCACGGACCTGCTCAAGGCTTACCACCTCCGCGAGGTGAAGGGCGAACCGGATTCCCGCAAGGAAGCAATGCAAACCCTCTGCGCCCGGCGATGGGAAAGCATCCAGCAAGGGACGCCGGTGATGTCGCACGATCAGGAGTTTGACCACTCCTTGTTTACCAAGTTTCTCTGGCGGGCTCGCTACTGGAACGGCGCTCGCGTGACGATCGGTAATCACGACGCGCTGATGGAGGAGTTCCAAAAGCAAACGTGGCGGATGGAGGGCAAGCCGGACACCATCCCGCTTTACCGCTCCCGCCACAATCGCTTGGGCACGGCCCTATCGCTGACGAAGGACGGGCACAGTGAGATCCACACCAACCGGATTTCCCTCAGTCCCAAGGCCGAGGATTTGCCCTTCGCCATCCGACAGCCGATCCATAAGGGCATCGGCTTCTTCCTCTATGCCGACAAATATGCCTCGCTGCTGCGCAACCTGGTGACCAATGCGACGGATTCCGGTGAAGTCGCGCGATTCCGCGAGGTTTACGAGAAGCTAATTATGGCGAACTCACTCTTTCTGCGGGAGATTTTTCTCCTCTCGTCGCTGATGTATGTGGATCAGTTTGGGGATGAGAAGCTGTGGGAGTTTTCTCTGTGGATGGAACACGCCCTCGGTGCGATCCGACTGGAAAAGCAGCAGGTGCGTTACGAAGCGGCGCAGAACTTTTTCAAACAGGACACCTTGAACCTACTGGATGTCATCGCGAGCGGCTACCGACCGGAGCAGGTCATTGCTCATTTGAAAAGCCACCACACGCGGCGTGCGATATACGCGGACGAGAAGATCGAGACAGGGAAAGGCGTGCAGGGCATCTACAAGACAGCGGTGCTGTGCTATTACGGTCGTGCGGAACTTGCGTCGTTGAGTGGCAAGCATGCATGGATCGCGGACAAGTTGAACGGAGGTGCGGCATGAAGATCGCATCCAAACTCTACAGTCTGGCCGAACTCGTGAAGGAAAGCCCGGACTGGCATTTCAACATCCCGATCTACCAGCGGCTCTACGTGTGGGGCGAGGACCAGGTGCTAACGCTCTTGAACGATCTCGTGAACGCTTATGAGCGCCGTGAAGAGTTGTTTTTCCTCGGCGGAACACTGCTGGTCGAGCAGGAGGGCAGCAAGGGGCGGCACTTCGATCTCATCGACGGGCAGCAACGATTCACGACGCTATGGCTGCTCAGCCATGCCTGGAGCAAGGCATTGAAGCCATTTCTTACCGTCACGACCGATAAATTTACCGAGCCGCGTCTCCGATTCGCGATACGCCCCGAGGTGAACCAATTTCTGGAAACGCTGGCCTTGGGTGATCGTGGACAACCCATGCCTGATGAGGAGGCGACCAAACGGATGCGCACGGCGCTCGATCTGATGATGTCGGTGTTCGCGAAGCGGCTACTGCCCGCTGGGGTGAGTGATCAAGCGGCGCATATCGCGGGATTGACGGAGTTTGTTTTCGGCAAGGTGAAGTTTGTCGTCACGACCGTTCCCCGTGAGACCGACCTGAATAAATTGTTCGAGGTGATCAACAATCGAGGGGTGCAACTCCAGCACCATGAGATTCTCAAGGCGCGAATGCTGGATGCGCTGACAGAAGTCGAACGCGGCCCTTTTGCTGTCATGTGGGAAGCGTGCGCTGACATGGAGAACTTCATCGAGCGTAACCTGAGTGGTATCTCGGGACTGTCGGCCAGTGAGGTGACCGCGTTCTATGAACAGGGTGAATTGGCGAATGCGCCCATTGTGCGGACCAAGCTGCAAGGACGGATGCAGGGCCAGAGCGACCATCATGCGATGGCACTGGAAGAAATCCTGAAATCGGTAGAAGAATCGCCAGCATCCGAATCCGCCGCCAAGGATGACGACGCCGATCCCACATGGGTCCGGAGCATCTTCGGCTTCCCGTTGCTCCTCCAGCACACGCTGCGGATTTGGCTGTTGGAAAACGAGCGCGCTGACCTGCCGCGATTGCTCGACCGCGAGCTGCTAGAACTATTCGAGGCACACTTTTTTCAGGACACGGACACGCGTGCTGAGAACGTGCGGTCGTTCATTGATTTGCTCTGGCGACTGCGCGTAATCTTCGACGAGCACATCATCAAGTGGGCCGACCAAGGCGAAGAGGAAATCCACCTGATCAGCACGATCAGCGTAAGCACAAGCAGCGGGAAGCGCTATATGAGCCGGTCGCGACAAACCGATTCACACCGGGCCATTTCGCTTCTCCAAAGCATGCTCTATCACTCGCAGGAAATCACGACGCAATATTGGGTGACGCCGCTGCTCCTGTTCATGCACCAAAATCCCGGCGAGAAGGCGGAGCGGTATTTCGCCTACCTGCGCCACCTCGACAATCATCTCCTCGGCTCGGCTGCCGATGACTCCTTGGTGGTGCGGACGCTGGCGTTCATGAAAGACCCGTGGCAATGCCGCGCCCTAATACATCAGACGGAATTGACCAACGCGAGCGGGGTCAAGTTTGCCCACTACTGGTTTTACAAGCTGGAGTTCGTCCTATGGTTTCAGGAAAAGAGGGCCGATGAGAGATGGAAGAAATTCCGGCTCACCGCCAAAAGTTCGGTTGAGCATATCTCTCCCCAGACTCCAACCGAGCGGGACGACAACCGAGTCGATCAAGCGCTCGATCACTTTGGCAACCTGGCACTCGTTTCCCGCAGCCTGAACTCCGAATATGGAAACATGCCTTACAACGAGAAGCAGCGAAGATTTATTAACAGCAACAAGAGCCGCGTCGACTCGCTGAAAATGGACCTGATTTATGTTAACGAGCAGTGGAACGACACGAAGGCTTTCGCCCATCAGCAAGAGATGATCGATTGCTTGGAAAGCTACTGTGCCGACACGCCGAAAGAGTAACGATCATGGCTGAGATCCCACGCTCCGAACGAAAGACGCAGAACCGCGTCATCGCCCTGTTTATCGACAAGGCACGAATCGATTGCCTCGGCGAGTGGAACAAGCGGGAGCACCTAGCATTACCGATTTCAATTCTGCCATCCGAAGCCTATTGACGTGCTCCATGCCGCTATCGACGTATGGCCGACCGAAACGGCATCCACAGTCGAGATGAACGGAATGAGTCGATTAAGAAGCTCAGAAGCCACAAGGCCAAAGCCTACGCCGGGTTTTCTGTGCGCAGTTGGAACGTGTAAACGACGTTCGAGAACTCATCGGGCAAGATCACTGCCAATTGGTCAGTGACTCGCTTTCGCATTTCCACGGCGAATTCGAGGACCCATTCGAGTTCCTCGCGCTTGAGGCTCTCTGGCGAACGGCGGTGGGGGTAGAGGAGCTTGAGAAGACCAGCAGCCGTTTTCTTCACTGCATCCTGGTTGCGCCCAGTCATGCCGCCGAAATCGGCCCAGTAGTTGACGTGAGTCTGGTAGTTGAGCCGCCGCAGTTCGGCGAAAATCTCAGCGAGGTAATCGGTCAGAAAGCCGTAGCCGGTGGCGTAGTTTTCAGGCCGAATCTTCGGAACTTCCCAACCCGGCAAATAGGCATGGATGCGATCCAGGAAAGCAGGATCTTGAAGTTCCGGCGGAAGGACGGAAAAGAGATGTTTGTAGTGGGTCGCCGCAGTTTTCCTTTCGAGGTCGGTGTCGATGTTGCCACCAAGAACAATTGAGCAAGGCGCAGAGAACTCCTGGTCACCTCTGCTGAACTTGCCGGTCTGCATGTAGTCCTTGAGCACACTGATGCTTGCCTCCGCATCGTCGAAGTTCGTGTGTGCGATTTCATCAAAGAACACGAGATGCTTCAGTCCGATGACCCCGAGCTTTCGCGTGGCCTTGTTGTAAAAAAGCGTGGCGGGCGTCGCCTTGCCACCGGACACGACGAAACCGCGATTCGATGTGTTTCGGAAGGTGTAGGTCTTGCCAGTCTCGCGCGGCCCGAGTTCGATGAGGTTGTAGTTTGCCTCGACGAACGGAACCATGCGCAAAAGTAAGAGCATCTTCGTGCGCCGATCAAATCGAGCGGGATCGAAGCCGATTGACTGGATGAGCAGGTCGAGCCATTCGTCGTCGGTGAATAGCGAGCGCTTTTCGATGAAATCATCGAGGTTCAGCCTTGAGTATTGCAGCGGCGTGAACTCGCGTATGTAAAACGGATATTTGCGGCTCTTGATTTCGTAGGTCGCGTCATACTCGATCTCCATTGTGCCCCATGCACCGCTCGTGAGCAGCAGATCGCTGTAGCTAGCCAGGACATTCGCTGAGACGCGCACGGTATCATCGCCAAGCGCCGGAACATTCGCCCAATAGTGGTCTTTCGCCTGGTCGAGACGGACAGTGAGCTGGCCGATGAGCGTGTATTGGCCTTTCTCTTTGATTCGGCTCTTGATGAGTTCCTTCTTGGCGCTCTCCGCATAGTGCTCGGTGAGAATTCGGTCGATCTTGTGCTGTCCCGTCACCGGGTCTTCCGGTTTCACGTAGCGGCTGACGAGATACTCCATCACGTAGCGAGGGAACTCCTTGTATGCCTCATTCCATCGCGTGAGCGGCTTGAGGATCACGCGGTCGCCAAGGTGTTCGAGAATCTTCGCATCAAGCGCATTCGCGGCGGAGGGGCCGTTGGTTGTAGAAGTGTCAGGCATGTGGATCAAATGTTATCGAGACTGGCGAGCGCGTCTGTATCGAGTTTCGTCGGCTTTGGCTTGACATGCACAGGCACAGTGACTTGGCCGCCAGCAGGTTCGCGCATCTCGCCTGTGAGCGTTGTGTGGCGGAGACGGAAGGAAACAGCGCGCAATGTTGCGGATGGGTCCACTTCCCGCGCTGTTGTGAGCTTGTATCGACCCAGCAATTTGATACTGAACTTCTTCGCTTCGCCGGGCGGGAGCGTGCCTTTGTCGCGGAGCAATTCTTCGCCGAGATTCGTTCGCGCCTCGACGAAGTATTCCACGGGCACCGTGCCACGGTTCTGAATTTGAAAACCAACATCCTGGGCCTGATCCTCTGGAATTTCGAGAGTGTCCGGCAATCCTTCGAGGGTCGCGCGGGCGGACTTGGACGAGACACGTTTGAGCGCGACTGCGGGCACCACCATCTCAGCAAGCGAGACCCCACCGTGCGAGTAGCGCGTCGGCTGTTTCGTGTTGTCGCGGCAGAACCAACGGCGACCAACCGCGAGTGCGTGCGGCTCGCCCCGCACGTTCACCGCAACAGCTCCCGGCGCGGAAGCGGGCTGCAAACCGAGCACATAGCGCCAACGCACATCATCTTTGAGACTGCGCCCGGCGGTGGCGACTTCTGCGGCGGAGACGGAGACCCCGTCGCCAGCGAGCAACTCGATGAAGCCGTGATCCGAAACAACCACCACGTCATCCGCAGGCTGGATGCGACGCAGCAGATCGTCGAGGATTCCTGCCACACCGTGCGCCTTGTTGCCGAGCAGGTCGCTTCGGATTTTTTGATGAAATGCGCCGAGGTCGCCGTGGAAATCGTGGCAGTCGTCGGAGATGCCGTAGATGAGCACGTTCACGAGCTTTGCCTCGGAATCGGCGCTGGCAAGTTTGGCGCGGGCCTTGAGAGTTTCAGCATCGGTCAGCAGGCGAAACTTCGTCTTCGCCTCCTGCGCCGTGAGACCAAGGTTTACCGCTGCGAGATTGGCCTCGTTGTCAGTAGGCTGGCCTTGGAATCCTTTCCAGTCGGGCGGCGAAGCACCGGCTAGCAGGCTGGTGCGAGCGATGGTGGTGTAGCTCGGAGCGACGCAGAAAACCGGGCGGTCATCGGTTACTTCAAAATGCTCCGTGAACAGCGGTCGCACTACCAGCCGCCAAGTGTCGTATCGCATCCCATCGAAGACTAGAATCCACACTCGGCCATCACCGTCACCTGCGGTAATTTCGTTCACCCGATGTCGCAGGCGTGAGTGGATGTAACCGGTGCTACTCCACGCCCCGGTTGCGAAGGCGTCTGGCGATGGTCGCACCAAAGCGGCGAGTTTCTCATCAAGCGAGTCGAGTCGAGTCCGCACGCGGTCTTTGAGCGAACCGGGTGAGGGCCTCGTGTCGTCGCCCCCGGAACCGAATGCATGGGTGTGCAATGCGGAGACCACTTCATCGTCATCAAACTGATGCGCGAGATGCACGATTTGCGCGAGGTCGGTTTCGAGGCGGAAGTAGCCTCCATCGACAAATAAGCTGAGCAACGCGGCTGGCTGAGTCGCCGGGGCCAGTGGAAGAGCCAGCGTCTGCTCGATGCGCTGCCACTGACAAAGTAGATTTACACCAGCCTGCGCGCGTCGTGCGGAATCGGCCAGATCGGCCAGACTTGCCTCGGCTGGAGCGGTGGTGCCTGACCAGGCAGAAAGCGCGGCGGTCAGGTCGGCTGGCTGTGCGAGCACCCGCAGCAGAAGTCTGCGGAGCACAGCGGAGCGCACAGTCACGATGGGCGTGTTGGCCACGAGGTTGGCCAGCGCAGCAGGATCGCCGGTGGCAGTGCTTGTGAGCGTTAACAGCTTCTCGACACGCTTTGGGCCGAGATAAGGCGCGGCAGCTTCCTCGACGGCGGGCCAGACTCCGGTGGAATTCAACTCCCGAATGACCTTGGCCGCGAGCGGTTCAAAACGCGACCACTCATAGTCAGCGGGCAGCAGGCCCACACCCGCGAGTTGTGCGGTGGGGTTCTGAAGCTTTTGCTGACCGGCGAATGCTCGGAGCACGAGGTAGCCAGCGAGGTCTTCCACGGGAGGCGCGAGCCAGAAGATCTGTTCATTGACTCCTGGCAACGCCACGCCACGCGCGAGATCGAGCACTACGGCGCGGTGCGCCGCAAGTTCGGGGCGAGCGAGGAGGAGACGCAGAACTTGGGCGAAGAAACCGGCGGGCGAATCGCTCTCCGGCCACACGTCATCGAGCGCGAGGTGCGGCGCGTGGGCAAGCAGCACGAGCGCGGCGACTTGGGGGCGACCCCAATCGTCCGGCTTACCCCATCGCGCGGTGATCTTTTTGGCTGCGGCGGAAAGCTCCCCGGTTCGAGCAAGGAGTGCGGGCTTGTAGTGGCGGAGCTGCGCGGGTGGAAAATTGATCTGCGGACAAAAGCGGCCGAGATACCGCGCAAGCGAAAGGTCGAGCGGCGTGGTGCCCTCGTGACGGGAGAGCACGTCGCCGATGGTTGATACGTCGAGTTTCCTTTCCGGGTCTGGCGAACCGATAATTACGACAGCCACGCGGCCCTGAGCGGCGGCTTTGCGAAAGGCGAGGCGGAACCGCAAATCATCACCGCGGAAGACGGCGAGGTGCCACGCTCTTCCGGCGGGATCGGTGACGACGGGTTGGTCGAGCGCACGATCCTCGGCAAGCAGACGGTCGGTGTCGCAGGCCACCACCACACGCGCACTGTCGGGCTGCTGTTCCAGCCATCGCTCAAAAACGTCGCGGGGTGTGAGCACAGGTGACATAGGTTAGAGATCGAGCACGGTTTGCTTGTCGTCTTCGACGCGGCGCTTGCTCTTGGGTGTAGCAGCTTCGGTGTCCTCGGCGGCGGCGGCGAGGCGCTGACCGGCGACGCGGACCTGCTTTTGCGCGGCACTTAACGTGCCTGGTTCGACGCCATCGGGAATGAGGCGGTGGCTGAGTTTGACGATGAGCTGGTATGCTTCCGTAATGTCAAAGCCGGGGTGAGTCTCGGCGGTCGCATCGCCCTCTGCGAGTTCCTTGCAGGTGTCGAAGAGCACAGCAATCCACTCGCACAGTTCGCGGCTGTCCGGCGTGCGGCCAAGGGTGCCTGCGGCGAGACGGTCGGCATCGTGGAGGACACGCAGGGCGCGGTCGTCGTTGATCTTCTCGCGTTCCTCGGGTGTGGGTTCGCGCCAACGGTTGCTCGCTGCATCGCGCCAGAAATTTTCACGGAGCAGCGTTTCGAGGACGAGAGTCTGCGATAGCGAAGCCGGAAGCAGGCCGGTTGCGCGCATCCAAAACGGCTTGAGTTCGCCGATGAGCTTTGGGCCACCATGGAGTTGCTGCCGAAGCCAGGCGATGGCGGTGAGCTCGTTGGAAACGGTCACTTCTTCGGCCACGAGTTCGCCCCCGTTGCCGCCCACGGCCTCACCGCGAAGATACCAGCGTTGCCCGATCTTTCGGAAGAAGCGTCCGCAGACGCGCTCGATAAAGGGAAGGTTCAGCCGCTCGACGCTCACCCCCTTGGGGATGAGTGTGTTCATCAACATGGAGTTGATGGTGGCGGTGGTTCGGTGGTCGTCGCTGTATTTAGTCGGCTCGGCGGCGATGCGCTCGGGTAAAGTCGCCAAATGTTGCCGCACGGCCTCGGCAACCTGCTGCTCCAAGTCGGTGTCCTCCGCGCGCATTTCGCGCCGGAATACAGAAGGTTTGTGGAGATTGAAAAGAACATCCTTGTCCACCACATCTTCCTCACCGACCGCGCCTTTGAGTTGTTTGAAGGTCTTTTGCTCTTTGTCTAGTAGAAGCATATTGGCGATTTCAAAGCCAGCGTCGCGGATCGCTTGCTTGATCGCTTCAAAGACACTGCCATCCGAGTTATTGAACTCCACAGTCGTCCACCGTCCCGGTTTGAGAACGCGAAAGGCCTCTCGAAATGCTTCGGCCATCAGCCGTGCGTAATCCGGCAGCCGCTTTGTGCCCCCATCATTTTTGCGATGAACTACGGCCTCAAGGGCAGTCTCGGTTGTTCTTCCAAGCCACACCTCCCAGAGAAGGTTCGGCTCGGAATAGTAGATGTTTGAGCCGAATGGCGGATCGATGAACACGTAGTCCACCGACTCATCGGCAACTTCAACTAGAGCGGTGGCGGAACAAACCCGAACAAAAGAGTTGCCGCTAGTGAAGACGCGGTTGGCATGCGTGAAAAAATTTACAATATCCTTTTCCTTGGCCGACCACGCCTTCAGCAAATTGTCTTCGCGTGTGATAGACGAAATCGTGAGGTTGTGTGTGTTACCGGCACCGCCGCTTTCGCGGAACTCCGACTTCCGAGAAACCCGAGCAACAAAGCTCGTAAGCATAAACTGAGCGGCACTTGATAGGCGTGGATCTTCGATGCTTGACGCGTGGTGCCACAGCGCGGAAATCGCACGACGGTTCCGCACAGTCCAAAAATCTACGACCTTTTTAATGCCGCGAACACTCAACGCGCTTCGCCTATATTGTGGTCCGTTTGTGTCCATCGGATCTTCGGGAATCCAATACGGACACTGTCCTCTGTCGATTTCTGCAATGCGCTCTACCTCTCTCGCGCTAATGCGTCGCGCGCAGCGGTGACGAGCCTCATCGACGCCATGTTTGGTGCGAATAAGCTTCGTGGTCAGTAAGTTAGTCACCACCGGCGATGCGTTGACACGTGAAAGATGGATCTTCTTCCAGATGGCGCCACAGGATGGACAGGGGAAGTCATCGGTGACTTCACCGGTTATATGATCGCGCGCGGCGTCCCACAGCGAGAAATCTGCCCCGCAGCCTCTTGCCACACGTGTCTTCCGCACCATTGGTTTCCCCGCATTCTTTCCGCGCGTGCTAATTTTGCCGGTAGGCTCTTCTATCGTAACGAAGCCCTCACACTTATACACGTCCGACCAGATCGTGTATTGGATGGTCGCCGGAATGCAGACCCATTGTTTAACTTGGCCGAGATCGAGGTCACCCCACGCATCGTCCCGCGGAAGATTGGTCACGGGATACCCGAGTCTCTCCTCGACTTCCTCACGAGTGAGTAGCTCCCAATTGCGCTCCGTCGCTTCCAGCAGATTGGACGGACCAAGACCGCGGGGTGGATTCTTCAAGCGTGCCGCCACATCGGGTTGCGCCGGTTCATAGAGTCCGACCGCAGGTTCGTAGTGCTCGGTTCCGTAAAGCCAGGCGAACTCCTCCGCCACCGCAGCGCGAATGCGCTCGAACTCGTGGCGCAGCGCACTGACATCAACGGGAGTGTTGTGGTTGTAAGCGATATGGCAGGCGGCGGGCGAAAGGTCACTCAGCAGGCAGGCGCGTGGACCGACGCGGTCCTTCAATTCCGGAAACTGCTCGAGCAAGTCAGCCGGCGGCTGGGCGCACATCTGTGCCGCCACTCCCGTCATCCCCGACCCGCAGAAAACATCGAGAACCAAGTCGCCAGGCCTCGTGTAGTTCAAGATGTAGGGAATGATGCTCCGGGGCGGAACCTTGGTGTGATAGGAGTGGGCGTTGTAAGTCGGATCGTTCTTGCCTTCCTTAATGTCCGCAGCGAACGGCGGGCGCTCGTAGTCGTCCGTGGCGGGATCGTAGGGCCGGACGTGCTTTTTAAGGAACGCCGACAGATCAGGAGCGGGTGTGAAAGCTTTGTCGCTCATGCGCTTAGGACTGCGAATCGCCAGACGGACGTTCAGTGCGGAGGAAGAGGCGAACACGCTTGCCGGAGCCTTGCTGAGCGCGCGCGTCTTTGAGTTTCTTGCGGAGGAGTGTGGCGAATTGGTCCACGACGTCATCAATGCGCTCGCCATCAATTGCGCCGATTTGGTCGAGCACATCCGCGAGCGAGACTTCGACCTGTGCAAGATTTTGCTCCTGGAGCAGCTTGCGGAGGAATTCGAGCAAGTCGTCGGAGAGGACGGCGACGAGCTTTTCGGCGTTGGCGGCCTGAATGACCGCAAGCAGCGTCTTGAGGTCGGCGCGCTCGCCGGACTCGGCGGCTTTTTGCAGGATTGCGGCGATGGCGGCGTCCTTGAATCGCTGCATTCGGTCGGCGAGGCCGAGTTGGACCGCGTTTTGCAACGCGGCGAGTGCGGGTGCAGGAAGTTCTTCGCCGGGGGTCCATGCGCAGGTCGGGCAGACAGCCTTGGCACCATGCACGGGAGCCTCGACGGCGTCGGTGCAAATCCAGGTGCCCTTTTCGAGTGAGGTGAGATCGGTGCTGACCGATGCCGTGGCGGGGAGCGGCGGGCCTAGCTCGACGAGGGAATTGAGTCGGGCCAGCCCGCGCACTTTTGGCGCGAGCGTTTCGGCGGCGGCTTTGATCTTTGTCAGCTCCTCGTAGTGGGCACGATGCGCCTTGCGGTAAGCCTGCACGTAGCGAGTCTTCCACTTGCGGAAACTATCTAGCCGAGCGTCGAGGATGCCGGGATTGGCAAGAAGCGAATCAAACGAGAGCAGGCCGAGTTGGGTGGCGCGCTCGAAGGCGACTGTCTTGTCCACGTCGCACGCCTCGCCCAAATAGCCGCGAACGCCGAGCAGTTCGACGCCAGAGGCGTTGAGCGTGCGAGCGCTCACGTAGCTGGTGTGAGCCGCTGCAAATTCTTCAGGTTTGGCGTAGCTTTCGCGAACTGCGGCATCGAACTCGTGAAAATCCGCCGTCTCCGCAATCGCTCGGAATCGGCCGAGAGTGAGTTTCAAATCGACCGGGATGATGCCGTTCATGCCATTCGCAAGCTGGATGAGGCTTGACTCGACCTGCGGCACCTCGGCTTTGAGGACCGAAAGCAGCTTCCGCAATTCGGTGTTTCGTTCCTGCTCCTCGTCCGGCGTCGAAGCAGTCTTGAGATTTGGATCGAGGACGCGGGCGTAGGGCAGGACTTCATTCCAGCCTTTCTGCGTGGATGCAACCAGCCGCGCGCCAAGGAGGGATTTGTCGAGCTTTGCGTTCCATTCCATTAGACCAAGCGTGTGCGCGGTGAGCTTATTGCCGGGAAGCGGCTTGCCGTCCCCGAGTTGCGCAGGGGTGGCAGGATTCAGGGCGAGTTCCCAGCCGCCGAGTTTGAGCAAGGCAAAGACGTAGAGCTGGACCATCCAGTCGGTGAGGGCGTGCGGCGAGGCGCAGAGCGCGGCCTTGATGTCCTTCACCGGCAAGTCGGTCTTGCCCTTGAGACAATCGCGGATGCGCTTGAGCGCCTGCGAATCGTCACAACGGAATTCCTGCGGCGCACTTTTCTTCGAGAGTTCAAGGCCGGGGCCATAGTTGGTGACTGCATCTCTGTCGGCCTTCTGCGCTTCTTTGCTGAACAGGCCGGAGAAGACCTTGCGCGCCTCGGTTTCGGCAAATGGCTTTTTGATTTCGGTCGGACTAAAAAGAGGCTTGTCGTAAGCCTTTTCGAGAAGCCGGCGGGCGATGTCTTCGGTCTTTTGCGCGGGCGCGCTGAATACGTCCGCAGAAGGGATGCCATAATCAGCCTTGGTGAGAATCTTGCAGGTGCGGAACTCCAGAAGCTGCTGCTTGAGCACCGCCTTGATGGCATCCCCGCGCTTTTCAAAGGCGTAATCACGGAGCGAAGTTGTCTGGGCGTAATCGCGGCGCATTTTTTCCGCAGCGAGAAGGTCTGCCACCGCCTCGCGCGTGTCGGCGCTGAGGGCTTTCGGTCGGCACACTGCAATTCGCGGATCCACAAGAGCCTTGAGGATCGTCTCGTTATTCGCAGAGCCATCAGCGGAGAGATAGACGACTCGAAAGTGGATGTCTGACTTGTCGAGTGCCTGTCCCCATTCGTCGCGCCAGCGTTCGGCAACAATGGCTTCTCCAGCGTAGTTGACACTGTGGACCCGACGGGTGGCACCCGAGACGGTTTTTGGAAGCTGATAGCGGGCGGTCTGACCATGCTTGATCTCTTCCGCGTTTCGTTGGTCATCGGGCTGGAACTCCGAGAAGATACCACCATTCAGTTGAAGCTCCTGCTGGATCTCCGGTGTCACGATTGTGATGTCCCAAAACAGTGATTCGAGCCACTTCGCGTCCTGTGCGGCGGAGTCATCTTTGAACTTCTTTTTCAGCGGGCCGAAGATCGTGGACGGGTTTTGTTTCAGCGCCGCAGTCTCATAGGAAAAGACGGTGACTTCCGCCCCACCTCTGGTCTTCTTGTCTTTGCGAACGGGCGAGCCGCCGGAGATCAGCACATCGAGCAGATGCTCCGCCTGCCCCGTGGAACCCACCGCGTCGTCAGCAAGCCACGCGGCTTCCGCCACTTCCTGCCCCGTGAGGCCGTCGCGCATATTCTCCGGGACGCTGATCGCCTGAAGAAACAATGTCTCCAAAATGCGCTGAGCTTGCTCACGTTCCTCTGGTGCGAGCTGGAATTCGGCGAGTTGCTCAATAGCCGATTGAAGATTCAAATACTTCTCGCGATAGAGTTCGCTGTTCAGTCCCTTGCGCATCTCGTCGCTGCGGATGAGGTCTGAGACGACGACGAGGCGCTTTTCATTGAGCAGCTTACCGTCCGAGATGCACTGCCATGCCATGCGAATGGCCGAACGCGCTGTGGGAAGATTGTTGCTCTCCGCACTCTGCGTGATGCGCCGAAGAATCTCGAAGACACGCGGCTGGAAGGGGAAAATACCGGAGAACTGCTCGAATGAGACATTAGCCTGCTTGAGAAACTTATACTCTTTTCGGCACTCGTTGAAGTATTCCCGGACATCGGTGCCCGCTCCGGCGACGTGCTCGATGGTGCGGAACGCGACGATTTCGCCGAAATCGTTCTTGTTCTGGTCGCCGAGCAGGATGAGCGGAATGAAACGATCGTTCTTGCCACCACCCGAAAGCTTCTGAGGCACATCACCCTGGCTAGCGATGACCGTAATGACGTTGACGCCTTCGCCGGGCAGAATGTGAGCGAGTGTTTCGAGCACATCCTCGTCCTCACCCGCAACGCTGCTGTGCTGAACATGGCGATCCTGCCACGAGCGAAATTCGTCCACGACGAAAATAACGCCGGTGTAGCCACCGAGCTTGATAATCTGCTGGCAGATATGGGTGAATCGCTCCTTGTATTTCGATTTTAGATGCCCGCCGACGAGATTTGAGGCTGCGATTTCCTGACCGAATTTCTTGTCACCATGTTGCTTGCGAAACTCCGCCGCACCGAGCTGATGGTGCTCTTGGAGGTAGGCATCGACAGCCACTTTGAGGTGCCCGGCGGCCTGCTTCTCATACCACTCCAAAGCGAGTTCTGAGCTGGTCACGCGAACCTTTTTGGCCAGCTCCGGAGCGAGATCACCAAGGCTCTCGACGATCTGATCCTCGAAAATCCGCATGAGGCTGTCGAACTGGGCACCGCGCGCGTCGCCCAATCCCTTGACCGAAAACGCCACGGGGAAGAGCCGGAGCTTGGAGATGGCGTGCTCATATTCGTCGCGTAGTTCTTTGTCGCGAAGAATCTCCCAGACCTTTTCATCCTCGCCCCACATTAAAAGGCACAACATCGTTCCGAGAAACGAGGTCTTGCCCGCGCCGTATTCGGCCTGAACCCAGAATCCCTGACCCTTTTGGTGGACGGCGCACTCAAAGATTCGCTTCGCAAAAGAACGGAGCGATGGCGTGAAAAGGTAGTTGGCGACAGTTTCACGCGAGCGGTCGCGCCGAATGATTTGATTGAGTGTCGGCGTGGTCTCAGGCTCGGGTTTGAGCGCAAGAATCTTGCTGAGAACAGGGAGGGAGGCAGGCATGATTCAGACGGTTGAAAAACAGTTCTTCGCGAGATCAGATCGGTCGAAGTAGTTAACAATGGCGCGCGGATGGCACTCGATTTCGGAAGGAAGATCAAGTTTTTCCGGGGTGCCTTCGATCAATAGCACCGCCAATCCACGGTCACCACAAAACCAGTCAAAGAATTCCCTCAATCCGAGGTTGTAGCGCACGAGTAGGCCCGCAGATTTTACGACCAGAATGCGACGTTGCCCGATGGAAGGGGCAATCGAGACGAGCTTTTCTCGCAATGCATGGCGAAAGAAATGGATCACGTCGTCTTCGCTGTCAGGGAGGCTGGATTCATCGAACAGGTCGAGGAGGTCGAGGTCAACAGTGGAAACGCCTGAAACGGCGAGAATTGCGGAGTTCAGGGCCGACTCCGGGCCGAGCCAAAGCGCGACATCTTTGTCCCAAGTCCGCTGCGACGCGAAGCGTGTAAATTCTGCTGCGGATTTCACGATGGCACTCCCTCCTTTAGCAAATCGGAAAGAGTCCGGCATGTCGTGACCTGCTCCAGCCGGTCAGCGACCACGTATTTTCCAAGAGAACCGGCATGAACGGCCTCCTTGAGAAAATCGCGGAATTCATCTTCGGATCGGATTCCAATGAATCGCCAGAACGGGTTGGCAACAAGCGTCCCGAACTCAATGCTGCGTTGTGTATCGACATTGAACGCGTGATGCAGCGCGAGGATCAACGCCACCTTGTTAGCCGGGGGTGAGACGACCCGATCACCGGTCGAGGTCCGCTCCAAAAACCCGAGTTTCCTGAGATTCGAGAGCAGTCGTTTTTTTGTCTGAACACTCAACTCGTGGCCCGTCAGCTTCGCCGTGGCCCCAGCGAGGTAGTCACCTGGGACAAGCACACCCTCTGAGAGCTTGGAAATGACTGAAGCCACGCAGGTTCCCACGATTGGCTCTGCCGACAGATAGAGATAGCGGTTGATTGCGATCTGGATGTCGTTGCTTTGAAACCGTTTCCATACCGTCGAGGCAAATCCAGAGAGGCCATCCCGAAAAAACCATCGGATCAGGGAATCAACATACCGGCGGCGAGTGCCTTCGCTGTTTTGAGGAAGGGCGGATGCGATTCTGTCTCTGAGTTCCGCAATGTCCTGCGATTCCTGAGCCAGACGCACTGCGAGCAGCGATTCTTTGAGCAGAACCTCCTGAAGAGTGTGTTGCGTTCTGTTATAAATTCGCGGCAGATCAAGGGAATCCCCACCCCGGCTAAGGACGGGTTTTGTTGAGAATAGTTCCTCTTGGGTGTGGGGCATCTAAATGGAAGGTGTGCCGCTCTTCAGCAGCAGGAAAACACTTGTGCTGCGCTTATGAAGCCAAATCAACACAGATGGCGCTCTGCCACACTGTTTTTCTCTGAGACTCTCCGCATACGGTTTTCCACACGACGGGACTAGCAGCGATGAACGTTTACGCATAGTTTAACGGGCTAATTCCGCCCATGCACACCTTCGCCGATCTCGCCAAAACCCTGAACCGATCCACGGTGTATCTCTCCGGCCTGCAAACGCGCTTTGAACTCCCCACGTTCGACGGTGCATGCTATTCGGCAGCCTATCTCGCCTTTCTCCAGACGGTGGTGCATCTGCGCACGCTCTCGATCACGGAAGAAACGCTGCGGGATCTCTGGCACATCGAGAAGAAGCTCTTGGTGCTGCTCCATGCCGACTCCACCGGATCAGCCACCTGGTTTCTCGATTCTTGCGGTGCCACCACCAGTCCCAAGCGCCGCCTGCTGCTGACCAACTACGAACTCGGTGCCGAGGTCCATGGCAAAGGCCTGCAGTTGGGCCTGAACTTCGCCGACACCGCCCCGGAACTCTTTGCCGGACAGGAGATGGGCGAAGACGTCCTGCGTGTGCTGAACGATTACCGCAGACACCACGCCCGCATCGCCGCCGACGTGAAAGCCGAACTGCCGCAGGTCCGTGCCGCTGTGGCGTGGGCAAAGCAGGTGTGAATAAGATGAAATTGTAGCGCATTAGCATCATGAAAAAACAATCAGGTTCCGTTGTTTATTCGCCGAGCGATCTGGTTCGCTACTTCGGCTCACCATTTGCATCCTGGATGGATCGTTACCACTTGGAGAGGCCCGGTGAGGTGCAGCCCGATGAGGAGACCGAGGATCAAAAGCTCATCGCGGAAACTGGCAACCAGCACGAGCGGAACGTGCTGGCGGAACTCAAAACGACGGTCCCCGGACTGCATGAAATCGCCAAACGTGACTTCGATACAGCGTGTGCCGAGACGGTTGCCGCACTCGCAGCCAAAGCTCCCATTGTTTTCCAGGCGGCGTTGGAACACGATGGGTTCGCGGGCTTCGCCGACTTCGTCATGCTTGAAGCCGACGGTAGGTATCAGGTGTGGGATACCAAGCTGGCCCGCTCGCCCAAACCCTACTATGCCATTCAACTCTGCTGCTACTCAGAGATGCTCGCGGCAGTGACGGGCGATGGCATGCCTGAGAAGTTCGGGATCATCCTGGGCAGCAACGAGCGGGTGGAGTTCCGCATCGAGGATTTCATGCATTTCTACCGCCAACTCAAAGCTGGCTTTCTGACACTGCAGAACGGTTTCACGCCTGATCTGGCCCAGCGGCCTGAGCCGCTACCTCGGGCCGACCAAGGGCGGTGGTCATCTCATGCGGAGGCGTTGTTCCTGCAAACGGATCACCTCGTGCAGGTCGCTGGCATCAGCGTGGGGCAGATGAAGAAACTGCGAACTGCCGGTTTGCACAGGATGGCTGAACTGGCGGGTCTTGCTGAACGCCAGATCCCGAAATTGGCCGCTGACACACTGACGAAGCTGGCAGCGCAGGCGAGATTGCAGTGCCTGACGCGCGAGGACCGTCTGGAAAAACCGGACGCACCGCCGAGGTATGAACTGCTGCCACAGGCAGACGAGACCGATACTCCCGTGGGATTGACCGCGATGCCTGCGGGTGATCCTGCCGACGTGTTTTTTGACATGGAAGGCTATCCCCTCGTCGCGGGCGGGTTGGAGTATCTGTTCGGCGTTTGCTTCCGCGATGCTGACGCCTGCACTCTGCACTTCAAGGACTGGTGGGCGCATGACCGGGAGGATGAGAAGCGGGCCTTTGAGGGTTTCGTGGACTGGGTTTCCGCTCGATGGCAAGCCCATCCCAACATGCACATTTACCACTACGCCGCGTATGAAGTGAGTGCGGTGCGGCGACTGAGCACTCGCCATGACACGCGGCAGGACGAGGTGGATGAACTGCTGCGTGGGGAGGTCTTTGTGGATCTGTATCAGGTGGTGCGGCACGGGCTTCGCATTGGTGAAGACAGCTATTCCATCAAGAAGGTGGAACATCTCTATCGACCCAAGCGGGTTACCGAGGTGGCCACGGCGGTGGATTCGATCGTGCAGTATGCGCGATGGATCGAGTGCGGACAGGCGCGGGACTGGAAAGACAGCGCGATCCTCAAGGGCATTCGCGACTACAATGAGGACGACTGCAAGTCCACGGCTGAACTCGTGGACTGGTTGCGCGAAGTGGCCGAGGCCAACCAGATTGGCAGCCTAGGCTCACGTTTTCTTGCCGAAGAACCCACTGCCCGGGAGTTGCCTCCCGAGGTGATGGCGCGCAAGGAAACAGCAAGGCTATTGCGTGAACAGGGCGATGAGGTGGCCGTGATTCTCAGTGATCTGATCGAGTTTCACCGGCGCGAAGGAAAACCGGTTTGGTGGCGGATGTTTGACCGCGCAGACGCGACTCCCGAACAACTGCGCGACGATCAGGGCTGCATCGAGGGCGTCAGGGCACGGGGAGCACCGAGGCCTGAAAAGAAATCGCTGGTGCAGGTTTATCGGTTTGATCCCAGCCAGGAATGCAAGCTTGGGGCTGGCGAGAAGTCGAAGGTGATGTTCACGCACAACCTCGGCATGAAGTTCATCCTGTTAACCATTGATCTTGCGACTGGATCGCTCGAACTGAAAGCCAGTCAGAAGAGTCTATCGGACAAGTGCGGTGGCAAGTTTCCATCGGCCGGTTCGCTGCTGCCGGATGAGTTCGTGTCGCCAGCGGGTATTCCTGACGCGTTGAGGGAAGTCGCCTACGGCCATGTGAAGCGGCAACTTCATGCTCCGGTGGCCGCGCTGTTGAATCGCCTGCCGCCGGCAAATCCCATGCAGGTGGCTGAGGAGACCACTGTTGAGGCGGCCGTTCGCATTACCGGCATGATGAACGGCGGCTGCCTCGTGATTCAAGGTCCACCAGGAACCGGGAAGACCTACACGGCTTCCCATGTGATCACTGCTCTTCTGTCGCAGGGGAAGAAGGTGGGCGTGTCGTCCAACAGCCATAAGGCGGTGCTGAATGTCTTCAGCGCTTGTGGTGAGGCGATGCGGCAGTCAGGAGGTGCTCTGCAAGGGATCAAAGTCGGAGGAGATCCCACAAGCGAAGTTTATAGCAGCAATCCAAGCCTGAAATTTGTCGAACAGACGGGTGACGCATGTGATGTCTACACGTCGGGGGTGGTCGGCGGAACGGCGTGGCTATTCACCCGGCCTGAATGGGTGGCGCAATTGGATTATCTCTTCATAGACGAAGCCGGGCAGGTGCCTCTGGCAAATGCGGTCGCAATGTCTCGCTGTGCTAGGAACCTCGTTCTGCTGGGTGACCAGATGCAACTCGAACAACCAGTGCAGGGATCGCACCCCGGCGATGCGGGGCTCTCGGTGCTGCAGTTTGCTCTCAAGGACACGGCCGCTAGTCAACCGGACGCGCCGGTGTATCACGCCGTGGTGCCACCGGAACTCGGGCTATTTCTTGGTGAAACCAGACGCATGCACCCGGAAGTATGTCGGTTCATTTCGGACAGCATCTATGAAGGCCGACTCCATTCCCACCCTGACTGCGCACGACAGCGCATTGCTCTTCCGCTTTCAGGTTGGTCGCTGATCAATCAGGAATCAGGAATCATGTTCAGTGCCGTGGTTCACGATGGAAATGTTCAGCAAAGCGATGAGGAAGTGGCTCGGGTGAAGACGATCTTCGAGGAGCTGCGAGGGCGCGATTACACGGACAAACACGGCGCAAGCAAGGCTCTGGAACTGGAGGACTTCCTCTTCATCGCCCCCTACAACGCGCAAGTGCGTGCATTGCAGACGGCCCTGCCCGAGGGCGCGCGTGTGGGCAGCGTGGACAAGTTTCAAGGGCAGGAAGCGCCCGTGTGCATCTTCTCGCTCTGCTCCAGCTACGGCGAGTATGGTTCACGTGGTCTGGGTTTCATTCTTGATCGCAACCGCGTCAACGTCGCCATCTCTCGCGCCAAATGCCTAGCCATAGTGGTCGCCGATCCCCGCATTGCCCAGTCTTCTGCCAACTCGATCACCGAGATGATGTTGCTGAATCTCTTCTGCAAGATAACGGGTTAAAGAACTTTTGGCGGATCGCTCCAACACAAAGATTTACCTTCCGCAGGAATATTGATCCATGTCCGACCTCATCCTCTATCAGTTAAGCCGGGATCGTGTGGAAGCCGGTGATGCCAAGGATTTTCTGTCCAGGTTTGGCAAGAGCAGTCTGCCGAAAGGCAAAAAGCTGGAAGCCATGATGAACAGCGTGGCCTTAATGATCGACGGCTATAATCACGACCCCCGAGAGATCTATGCCATCCCTGAAGTCAGAGCGTTATACAAGCAGCTTTGGGAGGTCTGGCCCTACTGGCTGTATTTTTGCAATCTGGAAACCGAGAACCTGATGATGATGGTGATGTGCTGTCTCGAATCACTGGACGCGCTGAAGGTGAAAGGTCAGAGCCAGGTCAAAGTCAGTATCAGTCCCTTGGAGGTCGTTCGATTCATCAGCTCCGGTTTTGTGCCAATGAATGAAATGTGTGAGCGTGCCGGAATGACCGAGCGCCAGATATTCGACCGGACCAAGGCAGTGTTCGAGTATTTCAACCTGCCCTTCGACGCTGGTCCACCCCCGAGGTGAAGGCGCTCCAATGGATCATATCAATCCTCAAACCAACGCTTCACAGCCTCAGGGCTAAAGCGCACCAGATGACCCAACTTGCGAAAAGGCAGCCCCTTCTGTTCACGCAGTGTGGTGACATGGCGGACGCTGCATCGCGCATAGCGAGCAACGTCATCAATTGTCCAGAGGTAGGGTTCAGACTGAATTGTGGACTGAGAATCAGGAGATGGTAGTGGCTTATCAGGGTGAGTTTGAGATGGGCTCATAACACAACAAATAACCTAGCCAAATCTTGGCGCTAGTCACCCTTGGAGGTTTCGAGGGTGCAACAGAACATTGATCATTTGCCGAATTATGCACTTCACAAAACCCAGCTAAGGCATGAAAAAACCGCAGGGTTCGCGCCCTGCGGTTTTTTGAGGGACGTTAGCTCTTGTCGTCCCAGTCTGCTGGGTCATCGAACAACCCTGGCTCTTCTGGATAGATGGGGGCCACAATGTCCAACTGCTTCAAGAATGTGTCATAATCGGTATTGAGTTTCATCACACCAACAGAGACTCCAAGCTGCATAATCAGGGCTTTAAGTCCGACATCCTCACTAAGGACAGAATGAAGTTTCGCGCTCTTGCCACCAAGCTCATCACGCCGCTCTTTCAGTCGCTTCAGCAGGGTGGGAGCAATGCGCCGATAAATGATGTTATTGGTAAGTTTGCCGAAGTATTGAGGCAGACGCATATCATCACGTAACTCGACTCCGCGCAGGCGGCACAGTTGCTTGAAGTAGTCCGAGGGGAATGTTCGCACCCAGCGACGCAGATTGTCAGACAGGAACTTTTTAAGCTGCTGCTCCAGATCACGACGGGGACGGACATACTGGTAACCCGTGGCTTCATCCACAAGGGCAATGATGCCTGTCTCTGCAAGGCCGTGATAAACGATCTCTAACAATTCTGCCACTGCGGTCTGCTTGGGCTTCAATGCGCCTGCCTTCCTCGCATCCATCCACACTCTACAGATTTTGGGGATGGCCTTGGCTGGAATGCCTTTGGATGCAATACCGCCGACAGAACGATATGAAATCGGCGAAAAATGCAGAGGGTCTAATGCGCTGTCAATGAACGGTTTAAGTGCCGCTTGAGCCAAAAACATGGGCAAAACTGCAGAACCCTCTTCAGCGGCATCACGATGCTGTTTGGCGATGAATCCACTGTAATACATTCCGACCGCTCGCATGAACTCGCTTTGCCCCACGACGCGGACAGCCTCACCGCCATACTCAATGACGGCGGCCTGAAATTCAACGCCGCCGATATTGAGCGGCCCTTCATAGGTGGCTTGAGGCAGGTTCTTCGCCCAGCGTGCGGCGGAAGCCTTTTGTGCAATCTCTTTCCGTGCTTCTGGGGTGAGCTTGTCTCTTCTGGCATTTCCTCCTTTGGATTGAAGGCTTTCTTTTTCTGGTTCGTCGTCGGGTGGTGGGAGTGCTTTCATAGCATGGACATCATAAACGGGCCTTTATTCCTTGCAAGGCTTTTATTTTTTGCTTGCAAGCAAGCTTGAAAATTAAACCACGCACACAAAAAGGCCAGCACCTACAGGATCTCACGGAAGATCAGGCACGCGCTTATATTGAGCGGTTGCTGTGGGTGAATGGCGCTGTGTGCCCGCATTGCGAAGCTACAGGCGAAATGGTTTACAGGATGCAGGGCAAAACCTGCTGTGATGGCCTTCATCGCTGCCGCTCCTGCGAAAAGCAGTTCACCGTCACTGTGGGCACTATCTTTGAAGATTCCCACATCCCTCTGCGCAAATGGGTCCGCGCCTTCCACCTCATGTGCAGCAGCAAGAAGGGCATCAGCGCCTTGCAGTTGCAGCGCAACCTTGGCCTTGGCAGCTATCGCACTGCTTGGCACATGGCACACCGTATCCGCCTCGCTATGAAGTGCGAGCCTATGGCTGCTCTCCTCTCTGGCGTGATCAAAGCTGATGAAACCTATGTGGGCGGCAAGCTTGAAGGACAGGGCCGTAAAGCCGCGTGGGACAAGAAGGTGCCAGTTGTCTCCCTCGTTGAGCGCGGCGGCAAGAAGCGCTCTATGGTCATGGAGAAGGTTTCCATCAAGAACATCTCTGAGGCTGTGTAAGCGCACGTTGCAGCCGGTTCTACCGTTCACAGCGACGAAGCCTCATGCTACACCCAACTGGCGAGCAAAGGCTACCAGCATGACACAGTCAACCACAGCAAGAAGCAGTAACCAGTCTGCATCCGCTCACCACGTCGCAGGCTCTATGCGCTGCTCTGCGGATCAAGCCGCTGAGCTGAAGGCGCTTGAAGAGAAGGAGAAGGCAGACAGAGCCGCGAAAAAGCGGAAGAAGTAAACCCCGCCGAAAAAGATCCCCTCACGATAGGGGATGGGGTTTTCTCAAGTGCATAATTCGGATTATTTGGAGGTGCGTTCAGTTGCTCGGATGGGATGACGTCTATTGTTCAATCCTCAAACCAACGCTTCACCACTTCAGGACTAAACCGGACTAGGCGACCGGCCTTGCGGAAAGGCAGACCTTGGTTTCGCAGATTGCTGACGTGTCGAGTGCTACAGCGTGCATAGTCTGCCACATCACGAACAGTCCAGAGGACGGGTCCGTTTTGGGTGGAGGAGTTAGCGGCAGCAGGGGTTTCTGAGGGATTTGGGGTTGCGTTCATCGACATGATTAGCGTGTCAACCAGTGGGTGCATGTCATCACCATTAGCTTCCACACAAAGCACCTTGTTGCGCAACGAGCACTGCTGCACCCCTGGGCACCCTTACCATTCTTTGAGAGGAGCGGAGATTCGTGGCATGACAAGTTGTGACAACCAACCTTCCAATTCATTCCATGACGAGCACGATGCCAAAAACCAAATATAGAACCAGCCCTAGTGAAGTGGAAAAGAGTGGCACTATAGAGAACAATGATTTCCCGCCCCATATCCATTGCCAATCGAAGCTGCGGAGTTCTTTCGTTCGATCGGAGAACTGTGTGTCCGGAGATGGGCCGGTTAAGCTGTAGGGAAGGGCGGGTGGTGACGTTCTCCATGGATGCTGCGCATTCTTGGATTCTTCTTCGCCTTCGGACTCAGCTTTTAGGCCATTGCCGATGAGGCATATGACGCCATCAAGCACGTGACCCTCATGAGCAACGATGAGAATGGCATAAAAGTCTTCGAACTGGCGCAGAAAGCCGGGGCTGTCTGCACCTATCAGATCCTGCCGGGCATTGATCACTAAGGCGTTTACAAGGGATCTGGATTTGACGAGGCCACACGCCTCGCCGTGAAGTGGTTTGATCAGCACTTGCGTCACTGATCAAACGGAGTCGTTCATTTCTCCAGGGCTTGCCAGGGCACCGCTCCGCCGCGCTGCACCTGTTTTCGCAGCAGTGCATTGAGTTCGGCGGTGACCGGCTTCCTCTTCGCCGCGAGATCAGTCGTCTCGTAGGGATCATCGGTCAGATTGTACAGTTCAAGCGGCGCAAAGGGACTGTCCTGCACGAGTTTCCAGGCGCCATGCTGATAGGCTTCGATGGTCTTGCCACCGTATTGCGGACCGCCTTCACGCCGCACGAAGTAGTGGTCGCGCATGAGGCCGGTCTGCGGCTTGCCAAGCAGGGCCGGCAGGATGCTGATGCCGTCGATTTGATCCGGAGGCTTGATCCCTGCGGCATCCAGCGCGGTGGGAAAAAGGTCCATACTCATCGCGCTGAAGCTGCTGGTGCTGGCGGGTTTGATCTGAGCGGGCCAGCGCGCGGCGAAAGGAACGCGCAGGCCGCCTTCATACATGTGAGTCTTGCCACTGCGCCATGGGCCATTGTTGGCACCGCTGGGCAGCAGTCCGCCATTGTCGGAGGAGAACATGACCAGCGTGTTTTCGGCCTGGCCGTTGATCTTCAGGACATCGAGCACCCGACCGATGCCGGCATCAAAGTGCTCGATGAGCGCGACCAGTTTTATGCGTTTCTCATCCATTTGCGGCTCGCGCTGCTTCACCTTTTCCAGCCACTCGGGCGGCGGCTGCACAGGGTCGTGCGGCGCGTTGTAGGCGAGGTAGAGAAAGAATGGCTGCGCCTGCTTGCTGCGTTCCGTAAGATATTCGCAGGCCCATTCGGTAAACAGGTCCGTCGCATGACCCTTGGGCGTGATGATCTCGCGATTGTGGCGCATGAAGTTCTGGCCGTGGCGCAGGTGCGTCCAGTAGTCGTCCATCATGTCGCCGAGAAAACCGTGAAACAGATCAAAGCCGCGATCATTTGGCAGATTCGGAGCACTGATGCCGAGGTGCCACTTGCCGACGATGGCACTGTGGTAGTTCGCCTGCCTCAGCAGCACTGGAAGCAAAACCGCCTCCTTTGCCAGATGGCCCCAGGAGTTCGCCGGTTCTTCCTCGCGTATCACTCCCGGCACGCCGACGCGATCCGGGTGACAGCCCGTCAGCAGGGCTGCGCGTGTCGGCGAGCAGACGCAGCTGTTCGCGCGGAAGTTCTCAAACGTCATCCCCTCGCGAAACAGGCGGTCCACATTCGGCGTGCGGATGTCCTTGGTGCCGAAGGCGCTGTAATCCGCGCGGCCAAGGTCGTCAGCGAGGATGATGAGAATGTTAGGCTTTGTTTCCGCGAATGCGGCGCTGACAATCAAAGCAAGGAAGATGATGCACCTCATAGGGTTAGAGCTTCGTCCCGGTTACCTTGGTCCATGGCGTGAAGGCACCCATCGCATGCTGCTGGATTTTGCGTTTCCAGATCTTGTTTCCGCAGAAGGCGAAGAGCGTGTCCTTGTCCCTGCCACCAATGGCCACACCGGTCACGCGACTGCGGTCGGGAACGGGGAGAATGATCTGCGTTGGGCCGTCGTCGGCGCTGATCTGCACGCCGCTTTTGGTGGCGATGAACTGCCGTCCTTCGAGCGAGTAGCACAAGCATTCCGCACCTGCATCGTCCTCCCAATCGGCAACGTGCAGGTGGAAGAAGCGCTCCTTGTGGATGAGCGTGCCGTCGTCCTTCATCTGGTAGCTGTAGACCCACTTTGAATGGCCGTCGGCCACGGAGAGGAGCCATTGGTCGGGGCGATACGCCATGCCGGTGGCGAACTTCATGCCCTTGTCGACCAGTGTCTTTTTTCCATCCTTGATGAACCACACGGTGCCCGGCGCATTCGGTTTATCACCATTGGTGGTGACGTAAAGACCGCCGGTGGGAGTGGCAAGGATCGAGTGGCCGAGAATGCCATCGACCACCACACTGCCAGTGCCTGCCGCATCGTAACTCATGAGTTTGCCGGATTTTTCCGAGATGCTGTAAAGCCTGCCATCCGCGCCGACAGTCACACAGTGCGCGTTCCCCGTGTCAGACGCGAACTCCTTCACGCGGCCGTCGAGATCGATGCGGTG